>CAIKJM010000529.1 GCA_903827735.1 uncultured Rhodanobacter sp.
CGTGCGCGGCAGCACTTTCGCCATCAGCGCCGAGCCGATGAAGCGGCCGACCATCGCGCCGCCCCAGTACAAGGACACGTAATGCGTGGCCTGCTGCTCGGTCATGTGACCGATGTCCGGCATCGCCAGATAGTTGACCAAGAAGCTGCCGATGGAAACTTCGGCGCCCACGTAGAAGAAGATGCCCAGCACGCCGAACAGCACGTGCGGATGGCGCAGCGCTTCCATCAGCGTGTGCTTGGTGGTGGCGCCCGGCTTTTCGGTGGTTTCTTCCAGCGTGGGCAGGCGGAACAGCCAGACGAAGACGGCCAGCAGAAACAGCACGATGGCCAGGCCGACGTACGGCATCTGCACGGCCTGCGCCTGCTGGGTCTGGTAGATCAGCTGCTGCGCCGGCGCGAGCTTGGCCAGCTCATCCGGCGTCTTGACCACGTTGGACAGGATCAGCAGGCCGCCGAACAGCGGTGCCAGCGTGGTGCCGAGCGAATTCAGCGCCTGCGCCAGGGTCAGGCGGCTGGAGCTGGTTCTTTCCGGCCCGAGCAGCGCCACGTAGGGGTTGGCCGCGACCTGCAGCACCGTGATGCCGGTCGCCAGCACGAACAGCGCGCCAAGAAAGGCGTTATACGAATGCAGCGCCGCGGCCGGCCAGAAGCCGAGCGCGCCGATACCGGCGATGGCCAGGCCGGCGACGATGCCTTTCTTGTAGCCCAGCGCGGCGACAAGCTTGCCGGAGGGCAGCGCCATCAGAAAGTACGCGCCGAAAAAAGTGAATTGGACCAGGATCGCCTGCGCGTAGTTGAGCTGGAAGATCGACTTCAGATGCGGGATCAGAATGTCGTTGAGGCAAGTCAGGAAGCCCCACATGAAAAAGATCGTGGTGAGCACGCCGAGCGCCATCGGGTAATCGGTGTAGCGATTGCCCTTGCTGGGGCCCGATGCGGCGGCCGTGGGCGGGATATTTGGAGCCATGGGGAGTCCTTGAGTGGGTTTTGCGTGAGTCGATCTGGGGGAGTCAGAAAGCAGGCGGCGGACAGCTGCTGGCGCGGATCACCAGTTTTACCGGTGCGATAGTTTGGCGATTGGGCGTGTGCGGTTCGTGCAGGCGCTGCAGCATCAGCTGTGCGGCCTGCATGCCGCGCTCGTGCGGGGCGGTCGACAAGGTGGTGAGCGGCGGCATGCCCAGCGCGGCCTCGGCAATATCGTCGAATCCGGTCAAGGCGAAATCCTTGCCCGGGCGCAAGCCGCGCTGGTTGAGGCCGAGCATCAGGCCCAGGGCGACCGCATCGTTGTAGCACACGGCGGCCGTAGGCGCGGCGTCACCGCCAAACAGCGCGGCCGTGCGGTGCGCCGCGTCGAGGCGGGTCGGCGCGCATTCGATCTGCCATGCGGGCTCGACCGGCAAATCGGCGGCCTGCATCGCTTCGACGAAGCCGGCACGCCGCTGGCTGCACGAGCTGGAGTCGTGGTGACCGCCGAAAAAGGCGATACGCCGATGGCCGCGCTCGATCAGGTGCTCGGTCGCCAGCCGGGCACCGCGCTGGTTGTCCAGCGCCAGCTGATCCCAGCGCGCCTTTTCGGGGGCCACACCGCCAAGCTCGCGATTGAACAGCAGCAGCGGCGACAGCGGACCAATGGCCGCGAGCACGTCCTGCGCGTTGCTGTGCTCGGCCGGCGAAAGGATGATGCCAGCCGGGCCGTGTTCAAGCAGCGAGCTAAGCACGGCCTGCTCGCGGCTGGCCGACTCGCCGGTGCAGCCGAGCAGGGTGACGTAGCCGGCGGCAGCGAGCGCCTCGTCCACACCGGCGGCAAATTCCGCAAAGAAGGGGTTGGCCAGGTCGTTCAGCACCAGCGCAATGCTGGTCGAGGTGCGCCGGCGCAGATTGGCCGCCGCGCGGTTGTAGACGTAGCCCTGCAGGCGCAGCTCGCGTTCGACCCGTGCCCGCGTTTCGCGATTGACCAGCGGACTGCCGCGCAGCACCAGCGATACCGTGGCACGCGACAGGGCGCAACCGGCGGCAATATCGTTCAGTGTGACTTTGCGATGGGTCGGTGGGTGGCTGGACACAGTACTCTGCGGATGGCGTCGATGCAGATTTGGAACGATCCAAATGTAACTTATCGGCGCAGTTAAACACGCCGCGACGCAGCATGCGCCTGCCAGGTGCGGGATGCTAGCGTGCGATGTTGTTCGATGTGTCGACTCTCCTGTTCGAGGTTGAAATGTTTCTTTGTTCCCGCCCCGCGTTATCCCGGTTGATCTGTTTCGTGCTGTGTGTCTCGGCCGCCGCCGTGCTTCCCGCCCAGGCCCGGGGCTCGCAGAGCGGCCATGCCGCCGAGGTCGATCCGCGCATCGGTACCGGTGGCGACGGCCACACGTTCCCGGGCGCCACGGTGCCGTTCGGCATGATCCAGCTCAGTCCGGACACGGCGATGCCGGACTTCAAGCACGCCTACAAGTGGGCGGCGGGCTATCAGTACAACGACCCGAGCATCATGGGTTTCTCGCACACGCACTTTTCCGGTTCGGGACACTCGGATTTGGGCGATGTGCTGGTGATGCCGATCGCCGGCGATGTGAAGCTGGATCCGGGCGATGCGACCAAGCCGGGCAGCGGGTACCGCTCGCGCTTTTCGCACGACACCGAGATCGAACAAGCGGGTTACTACGCGGTGACTCTGGCTGATTACGGCGTGCGCGCCGAGCTGACCGCCGGCCAGCGGATCGGCTGGCATCGCTACACCTTCCCGCAGGGCAAGCTGGCGCATGTATTGCTCGACCTGCGCCCGAGCATTTACGACTACCCCGGCAAGGTGCTGTGGGCGCACCTGCGCGTGCAGGCCGACGGCACCGTCACCGGCTGCCGCACCACGCGCGGCTGGGCGCCCGGACGCGAGCTGTGTTTCGCCATGCGTTTTTCGCAGCCGATGACCTCGCGCGAGCTGTACAACCGCGAGACCGACACCGTCTACAAGGGCTTCGCCGGACCCGGCAACCAGCCGCAGGACAAGGACGCGCAGAACGGCCGCGCGTTGGTCGCCTCGTTCGATTTCGGTCAGCTCAAGCAGCCCCTGGAAGTGAAAGTGGCGATTTCGACGGTCAGCGAGGTCAACGCGGTGGGATCGCTGGACCAGGACGGCCAG
>CAIKJM010000530.1 GCA_903827735.1 uncultured Rhodanobacter sp.
GGAACGGTCGCCGCCGCTTTCGCGGATGACGGGCGCGGATTCGCCGGTGATGGCGGCTTCGTTGACCGAGGCAACGCCTTCGATCACATCGCCATCGCTGGGCACCAGATCGCCCGCTTCCACCAGCACGACATCGCCGGGCTTGAGCGAGGCGGCCGCCACCACTTTCGCGGCGGATGTGCCGGGCGCCAGCAGCTTGGCCATCGCGGCGCCAAGGCCGCCGGCCGCACCGGTGATAAACGCTTTCTTGCCGGCGACGCGATGTGCGGAAACGTAGGTCATGCGAAAACTCCAGAGCAAATCGTGGGACAGTTGAAGCGATCAGACCGACAGGTAACCGCCGTCGACATTCAAAATCGCACCCGTCGTGTACGACGCGGCGGCCGACGAGAGATACAGCACGGTGCCGGCCATTTCGGACGGCTGCGCCACGCGCTTCATCGGCACGTGGGCCATCGCCGCCTTCAGGATCGCGGGCGTCTTCACCAGCACCGAGGCGAACTTGGTGTCGGTCAGGCCAGGCAACAGCGCGTTGCAGCGCACGCCGCCTTCGGCGCACTCCACCGCAAACGCCTTGGTCATCGAAATCACCGCCGCCTTGGTGATCGAGTAGATGCCCTGCAGGTGACCGGGCACGACGCCGTTGATCGAGGCCACGTTGACGATGGAGCCGCCGCCGTTTTTGATCATCAGCTTGGCACCGTGGGTGCACATGTAGAAATAGCCGCGGATATTCACGTCGACAGTTTTCTCGAAGATCGACAGCTCGGTATCCAGGATGCTGCCGAAATACGGATTGGTCGCCGCGTTGTTGACCAGGATATCCAGCCGACCGTACTTCTCCTCAATGGCCGCGAACAGCGCTGCGATCTGATCCATCTCGCCGATGTGGCAGGCAATGGCTTCGGCCGAGCCACCAGCCGCCACGATCTGATCCACCACGGTCTGGCAGTCGGCCTGACGACGGCTGGAGACGATGATGTGCGCGCCCTGCGCCGCCAGCAGCTTGACGATTTCTTCGCCGATGCCGCGGCTGGCGCCGGTAACGAGGGCGATCTTGCCGGAGAGGTCGAACAGTTCGGTTGCGCTCATGAGTGATAGTCCTTGATGTCGGATGAATCGTTTGAAGTTTGGACGTCTATTTGGTGGAACGACAACTAGCGATAGGTAAGCATCGCCTTCGCATCGGGGCCTTCCAGATGCGGCCAGCTGTTGTAGCTGATCAGGCTGCGGCGCTGCGGGCCGATCGAGACGCGACTGGTCGAGGTATTCACCAGCGGCCAGCTCAGCGTGAACACCTCGGCGATCGGCGCACCGACCAGCGCATTGGCGATCACTGCGATAGGCCCACCGGAGGTAAATGCCCAGATGGTGCGCGCTGGCTGCGCCGCCAGCGCCTGCATGCCGTCCATCACTGCGGCGCGAAACGCTGGCCAGCTGCGCGTGTATTCGTGATCGAACTCGCCGCCGGTCCAGCGTGCGACCGCTTCGGAAAACAGGCGCTGGAATGCGCGATGCGGATCGTCGAGCTTCGCCAGTTCGGCGACGAGCGCCTCGTGCGAAGCGAGATCGGGGCGATGGCGGGCCAGGACTTCTTCGTGATCGAATTCGTCGAGCCCAGCGATCGTCATACGCGGTGCCGATACGCCGGCCGCTTCCACGCACAGGTCGGCCGTGTGCGCGTGCCGGCGCAGCGGACCGACCACCACAAGATCCGGAACGTTGCCGGTGTGCTTGAACCAGCGACCGAGTCGGCGCGATTGCTCCTGGCCGATTTCCGAGAGCCGATCGTAGTCGACCGTACCGAAGCTGGCCTGCCCGTGACGAATAAGCAGCACGCTCGCCATGCTCAGAGGCTCGATGCGGCGATGAGCTTGCGGCAGCGCTGGCTCATATAGGCCACCGCCTGGCCGAAGCCGGCGAACTGCGGGTTGGTCGTTTGCCCCAGCACGAAACGGCGGTAGATCTGCTGGATGATCACGGTGACGCGGAACAGGCCGAACACTTCGTAATACTCGAAATTGTCCACGTTCCAGCCGGTGCGTTCGCCGTAGTACTCCACCAGCTCGCGTCGCGTCAGCATGCCCGGCGCGTTGGTCGGCTGGCGGCGGAACGACTGGAATACCGGATCGTCATCGGCCTGTATCCAGTAGCCCAGCGAGCCGCCCAGATCCATCAGCGGATCGCCCAGCGTGCTCAGCTCCCAGTCGAGCACGCCGACGATATCCAGGGGATGCTCCGGATCGAGCACGACGTTATCAAAGCGGTAGTCGTTGTGGATGACGCAGATGGCGGTTTCGCGCGCGGGCTGTTTTTCGGCCAGCCATGCAAGCACGTCTTCGCAGGGGTCGGTGTCGTCGTTCAGGGCCTTGCGCCAGCGGTCGCTCCAGCCGCCGACCTGGCGCGCGATATAGCCCTCGCCCTTGCCCAGGCTGGCCAGTTCCGGCAGCGACGCGTCGACCTGATGCAGCTCGACCAGGCGATCGATAAAGCCCTTGCAAAGCCGGCGCACGCCGTCGGCGTCCAGCCCGAGTTCCGGCGGCAGATCGCGACGCAGGATGATGCCGCGCAGGCGCTCCATCACGTAGAAGTCGTAACCCAAGGTCGCTGGATCGTCGCTGATCGCCAGGATGGTCGGCACGCGCGGGTAATGCGGCTTCAACGCCGCCATGACGCGCGCCTCGCGCAGCATGTCGTGGGCGGACTTGGCTTTCACGCCCGACGGCGGGCGGCGCAGCACCAGTTCGCGTTCGCCGTAATTTATTAGGTAAGTAAGGTTGGATGCGCCGCCGGGAAACTGCGAGATTGTCGGCTCACCGCGCAGGCCCTCGACGTGCTGCTTGAGGAACGCGTCGACCTTGCCGACATCCAGCTGATCTTCTTCGCGCACGCTGCGCGCCTGATCGACGGCCGCCGTCATCGTGCTTTCCTCGCGGCGATGGCCGCCCCCTGGGCGCGCATCTCCAGCTTGGCGATCAGGCCGCGATGCACTTCATCCGGGCCGTCGGCCAGGCGCAGGATGCGCGCGTTGGCAAACAGCGCGGTGAGCGGAAAATCGTTCGACAAACCGGCCGCGCCGTGAATCTGGATGGCCGCATCGGCGGCCTTCTGCGCCAGGTTCGGCACGATCACCTTGATCTGGGATATCTCGCTCATTGCCGCCTTCACGCCCTGCGTGTCGATCAGCCATGCCGCTTTCAGCGTCAGCAGGCGCGCCTGTTCGATCGCCATGCGCAGGTCGGCCACGATGTCCTTGTTGCCGCCCAGCTCGATCAGCGGCTTGCCGAAGGCCACGCGCGCGCTGGCGCGCTCGCACAGCAACGACAGCGCCC
>CAIKJM010000531.1 GCA_903827735.1 uncultured Rhodanobacter sp.
CACCCACTTCGGGCCCAGTGCGGTGGCGATGTTTTTCATGATCACCGGCTTCCTGTTTTTTACCAAGCTGCTGAATGCGAGGGTCGATGGCATCAACCCGTTCGACTGGGATCGACTGTACGTAGGGCGTCTGCTGCGCTTGGCGCCGCTCTATGGCGTAGTGATATTGCTGATGTTCGCAATCGTCGCCGTGGCGACTGGTGCGGTGCTGCGCGAGCCATTTGCAGATCTGGCTGGCGAGCTGTCGAGCTGGTTGCTGTTCTCGATTCCGGGACGACCGGACCTCAACGGGCTCGCGCATACGCGCGTGATCGTCGCCGGCGTCACCTGGTCGTTGGCTTACGAATGGTTCTTCTATTTGAGTCTGCCGATATTGGCGCTGGTGGCGGGCTTGGTCCCTCCGCGCCGTTACCTCGCACTCGGTGTCGCAGCACTGATCGTCTTCGTGCTGTGGCAGCCTGAAGCGCGTCATCTGCTGGCCTTCGGTGTTGGTATCGCAGCGAGCATTGCCGCGCGTAGCCGGCGTGTGCGAATGCTGGCGACTCACAAGGCATCGTCGATCGTCGCAGTCGTCGCTGCCGCCCTTGCGGTGGCGCGTTATCCAACCGCTTACGGCACCGTTCCGGTTCTGCTGATGGGCGCCACGTTCGCGATCATTGCCTGTGGCAATTCGCTGTGCGGCGTGCTTGGCGCGTCGGTGTCCCGCCTTCTTGGAGAGATGGCTTACAGCCTCTATTTGCTGCACGGACTTTTGCTTTACCTGAGCTTCGGGATTTTGGGCGCGCTAATGCCGATCGACCGCTGGTCGCCGCTGCAGCACTGGCTTTGCATCAGCATGCTGACGCCGCTGTTGGTCGGGCTGAGTTTCCTGAGCTTCCGCTACATCGAGAAGCCGGCGCTGCAGAAGGTACCCGGCGCGTTAGCCTGGCTGCGCGGGATGCGCAGTGCGGCGCGCTACCGCAAGGCCGCTTGAACGACGACATCGCTCGGGCTGGAGGCGCGATCGCAGCGCTGTGCCAATGCCGACGCCAAAGCCAAAGCCAAAGCCAAAGCCAAAGCCAAAGCCTGCGATCCGACGTGTCTTAAATCGGCGCTGCAAACGCCGCCGCGACGATGCGTGCGACATCGGCTTGGGCTGCTTCCAGATCGGTGCGGTGCGCCATCGAGCCCACCAGATAGGCGGTGATCAGGATCGGCGCTTGCGCCGGCGCGGGCCACAGAATCGCGACGTCGTTGGTGGCGCCGTGCTCGCCGGTTCCGGTCTTGTCACCGATCCGCCAGTCCGCCGGCAGGCCGGCGCGCAGGCGATGGTCGCCCGTGGTGTTCGCAATCAGCCAATCGATCAGCTGCTTTCGCGAGTCCGCGGATAGCACCGTGCCGAGCAAAAGCTTGCGCAGGGTCTCGACCATTGCTGCCGGCTTGGTGGTGTCGCGCGGATCGCGGGTGATTGCAGAGTTCAGCGCTGGCTCGTTGCGATCGAGGCGCGAATCGCGGTCGCTGAGACGGCGAAAATATGCAGTCAACGCCGGCGGGCCGGCGACGCTTTCCAGCAGAACATTGGCCGCGATGTTGTCGCTGTAGCAGATCGCTGCGGCGCAGAGTGCTTCGACGCTCATGCCGCCTTCCGCCATGTGTTGACGTGTGATCGGTGCATACGAAATCCGTGGATCGTCGCGATAAGTCACGAACCGGTCGAGCCGCTCTTTGCCGGCGTCGACGCGCGACAGGATCAGCGCCACCAGCGGCAGCTTGAAGGTACTGCACATCGGGAAGCGCTCGTCGGCGCGGTACGCGATGCGCGCCTGCGTGCCGGTATTCAGCGCGGCAACGCCGAGGCGACCGCCGACGCGACGTTCGATCGCGGCGATCTGTACATGCGCCGCCGCGACGTTCGAGGCCGCGACTTCGCCAGCGGGGCTGACTGCGTGACGCGCCGCAGGACTTGCTGCGTACGCCCAGCTGCGTGTGCTTGAAACCAATGTGGCAGCCGCACCGAGCAGCAGGCGTCGGCGAGCAAGACCGTATTCGTACATTGCGGATCCATCGCGTTGAAACGGGGCATCAGTGTCGATGTCGGACGCTGCCTTGCGCAAGCGGCACTGCCGGCTCGACTACCGCGCCGTCGATTAGGGCTCGGTTCGCGATTCGGCGTGATCATTGCGTCGGCCGTCAGCCGTCAGCCGTCAGCCGTCTGCCGTCTGCCGTAAGCAATCGGCCGTTAGCCGTTAGCGGTTAGCCGTTTTAGCCATCAGCCATCAGCCGTCAGCCGTCAGCCATCAGCCGTCAGCCGTCAGCAATCAGCAATTAGCCATCAGCCGTTAGCAATCAGCAATCAGCAATCAGCAATCAACAGTCGAAGGTCAGTAGTTAGTAGTTAGCGGTCAGCAATGAGCAATCAACGGTCGAAGGTCAGTAGTTGGCAGTCAGCAGTCAGCAGTCAGTAATCAGTTGTCAGCAGTCAGTAATCAGTAGTCAGTAATCAGTAGTCGGCAGTGAACAGTCCGAAGTGAGGGATCAGCGGTAAGGAGTGAGCATTCAGCGGTTCCCGATTGGCAGATGGCGCGGCAGCGATACCAACGCTGGCGCAGCCGCCACTGAATTCGCACGCGGCCGCTTGCTCCGAATGACATTCGGGGTCGATTCTGGGACGACGTTTTGGTTTTCGTTTTCGTCGAGCCGCGAATTCTGCATCGCTGGCGCGATTTTTAGCGGCGCCAATCAGGGCCGTTCGCGTGGTGGCGGCGATGTCGCCCGAGCGCTGAATGCCTGCGTC
>CAIKJM010000532.1 GCA_903827735.1 uncultured Rhodanobacter sp.
GCAGCGAAGGCGAAGCGGCGCTCGAAGCGAATGCCCAGGTAGAAGCCGATGCCCAGCACCACGAATAGCGCCGCCCACAGGCCGTCGCTGCGCAGCTCCGCGCCGACTTCGGCGCTGACGAAATCCTTGCTTTTCACCTTCGCATCCGGACGCGCTGCCTGCAGCATCTTGATGACATCCGCGGAGATGCGATCGAGATTGACCTTGCCATCGGCCTGGACCGAGGCTGGATCGTCCTTGGGCTGCATGCGGATCGACACTTCGCGCGTGCCGCCAAGGCTCTGCACGATCGGATTCTCGACGCCGCCCTTGGCCAAGGCGACACGCACGTCGTTGATCTGCACCGGCTGGTCGTAGTCGATGGTGAGCGACACGCCGCCGTTGAAATCCAAGCCGTAGTTGAGGCCCTTGGTCGCGATCAGCGCGATCGAGGCAATCATCAGAAACGCGGCGATCGCGATGCTGAACTTGCGCATGCCGAGGAAGTTGACGTTGCTGTTGTGATTGAAAATTTCCATTGCGATTCCTCAGACCGACAGCGTCTTGAGCTTGCGGTGGCCGTGGATCAACGCAGTAAACGCGTGGGTCAACGTTACCGAGGTGAAGAGCGAGGTCAGGATGCCGATCATCAAGGTCACGCCGAAGCCCCTGATCGCGCCGGTACCCATGGTGGTCAGCGCCAGCGCGGCGATCAGATGGGTGACGTTGGCATCGAGAATCGTGGCCCAGGCCTTTTCATAACCGGCGCGGATCGACGCGTGCGGACTCGATCCGTTGCGCAACTCTTCCCGTATGCGTTCGCAGATCAGCACGTTCGCATCGATGGCCATGCCCAGCGTCAGCACGATACCGGCGATGCCGGGCATGGTCAGCGTGACGCCGATCAGCGACATCACCGCCACCAGGATCACCAGGTTGAAGAACAGCGCGATATCAGCCACCAGGCCGAACAGCTTGTAGTAAATCGCCGCGGCCAGCAGCACCAGGCCCAGGCCCAGCATCACCGCCATAAAGCCCTTGTTGATATTGTCCGCGCCCAGGCTGGCACCGATCACACCCTCTTCGACGATGTCGACCGGCGCAGCCAGCGCACCGCCCTTGAGCAGCAGCGCGAGATCGGACGCGTCCTTCAGGCTGGCCAGACCGTTGGTCTCGAACTGCCGGCTGAAGGGGCTGGAGATGGTTGCGTCGTTGATCACCGACTCGGTGTCCTTCGACGTGCGCACTTCCTTACCGTCGACGATCTTGGTTTCGGTGACGCGCTCGACGTAGACCACCGCCATCGGCTTGCCGACGTTGGCGTTGGTGAAGTCGCCCATCTTCTTGGCGCCTGCGGCGTTCAAGGTCACGCTGACGTTCGGCGTGCCGTTGCGCGTATCGGTGCCCGACGACGCATCGACCAGCTGGCTGCCGGTGACGATCACGCGCTTGCTGACCAGGACCGGGGTGCGGGTGTCACGCATGTAATAAAGGTTGGCGTCAGGCGGAATGCTGCCCGTGCGCATCGCTTCCTGCGCCTGTGGATCACCGGGGAAGCCGATGCCCGCGCGGTATTCCAGCGTGGCGGTGGCGCCGATCAGCTTCTTGGCTTCGGTCGCATCCTGTACGCCGGCCAGTTCCACCACGATGCGGCTGTCGCCCTGCTGCTGGATCAAGGGCTCGGACACGCCGAGCGCATTGATGCGGTTGCGCAGCGTGCTGAGGTTCTGCTGGATCGCACTGCGCGCGAGGTCGCGTAGCTTGTCCGGCTTGATCACCGCGTTGAGCAGAAAGCGATCGCCGGTGCTGCTGCCATTGGATACGATGATGTCGGTGAACTCGTTGGCGATCGCGTCGGACGCCTTGCTGCGATCGTCGGCCGAACGCAGGATCACGGCGATGCCCTGCCCAGCAACCGGGTTGCGTGCCACCGACTCGTAGCGAATGTTCTTCTGCTGCAGCAGCGCGCGGATATCGTCGGCATAGCTGGTTTCCTGCTTGTCGACGATGCCGCTCTGATCCACCTGCATCAGAAAGTGCACGCCGCCCTGCAGATCCAGGCCCAGCGGCATCGAGCGCGCGCCGATCGCGCGTAGCCAGCCCGGCACGGTGGACTGCAGCTTGAACGCGGTGGAGTAACCGTCGCCCAGCGCGGTCTTAATCGCATCCGCGGCGCTTTTCTGTGTGTCGCCATTGCCGAAGGTGGCAATCAGGTTGTCGCCCTGCACGCTTACGCTAGTCGCAGCAATGTGCTGCGCCGCGAGTGCCGCGGTCACCTTCTGCTGAATCGACTGATCGATCGGCGCGCTGCCGCGGTTGGCGCTGACCTGGACGGCGGCCACCGGGAAAAAGGCGTTCGGCAAGGCGTAGAGGACGCCGAACAACATCACTATCGCGACCAGCGCGTACTTCCAGCGGGGAAAATCACTCATGCCTTGCATCCATCAGATAGCGTCCATCGAAGCCGCAGCAACCAGCCGGCGGTGTTAGCGAACATCGGAAAACATCCCGTGAAAAGCAGCCCCCAAAGCGGCCGGACCGAAGCCCGGCATCTGTCGATCAGACGGACTTTAGCGAACCCTTGGGCAGCACCTGCGACACCGAACCCTTCTGCACCTTGACCACGACATTCGTAGCGATCTCGACGCTGATAAAGGTTTCACCCACCTCGTCGATACGGCCGGCAATACCGCCGTTGGTCACCACTTCGTCGCCTTTGGCCAGCGCCGACAGCATGGTGCGCAGCTCTTTCTGGCGCTTCATCTGCGGGCGGATCATCAGGAAATAGAACACGCCAAACAGCACGATGATCGGCAGGAAGGTCAGGATCGGGTTGCCCGGGGAAGCCGCAGCGGGCGCGGCCTGAGCAAGCACGAACGGAATCGAAAACATCATTGGGGTCTGTCTCGCAAGTGGTGGCGCAGCCCGAGAAGTCAGCTGCCGCCGGTCAAAGATCAACGATTATGCCATGCCCCCCCCAGCCGTGCACGGCTGGGGGGCCTCGGTACCGGGCACGGACCGGGTAACGGCGGAACCTTCCAGCCCAGCGGGCGCTCGCCGGACGGAGCCTTTCCCTGCGACTCGTACCAACCGCAAAAGTTCGCCAGGCATGGACATGAGCGCCCAGCGGTTCGTCTACGCGACGGCCGGGCGGCGTCTGGCGTAGAACTCGGCGGTGAACGCGTCCAGCGTACCGCTGGCGATGGCCTCGCGCAGGCCGGCCATCAGCCGCTGGTAGTAGCGCAGGTTGTGCATGGTGGCGAGCTGGCTGCCCAGAATCTCATTGCAGCGGTCCAGGTGGCGCAGATAGGCGCGGCTGAAGCCGCCTGCGCAGGCGTAGCAGTCGCAGCCCTCCTCGATCACCCGTGTGTCCAGCGAATATTTGGCGTTGCGGATGCGCAGCGTGCCCTCGGCGGTGAACAGAAAGCCGTTGCGGGCGTTGCGGGTGGGCATGACGCAGTCGAACATGTCGATACCGCGACGCACCGCCTCGACGATATCTTCCGGCCGACCCACGCCCATCAAATAGCGCGGCTTGTCCTGCGGCAGCAGCGGCACGGTGAAATCCAGCGCGTGGTTGCGCTCCGCCTCCGGCTCGCCGACGGCCAGACCACCGACGGCATAGCCGTCGAAGCCGATGTTGATCAACCCTTCGGCGGAACGCGTGCGCAGGTTTTCGTACACGCTGCCCTGCACGATGCCGAACAGCGCGTTAGGATTCTTCAGGTCGTCGAAGCCGCGGCGCGACCGCTCGGCCCAGCGCAGGCTCAGCTCCATCGAGTCGCTGGCGACTTTTTCCGTCGCCGGATACGGCGTGCACTCGTCGAAGATCATCGCGATGTCCGAATCCAGCGTGGTCTGGATCTGCATCGACACTTCGGGCGACAGAAACACTTTCGAGCCGTCGACCGGCGAGGCGAAGGTCACGCCCTCCTCGGTGATCTTGCGCTTGTGCGCCAGCGAAAAAACCTGAAAGCCGCCCGAGTCGGTGAGGATGGGTTTATCCCAGCCGATGA
The DNA here is from genome assembly GCA_903827735.1 of uncultured Rhodanobacter sp. Lineage (GTDB taxonomy): Bacteria > Pseudomonadota > Gammaproteobacteria > Xanthomonadales > Rhodanobacteraceae > Rhodanobacter. Next base: position 3,996 of record CAIKJM010000532.1, read on the forward strand.
ATTTGTGCAGGCCACCGAATTGCTCGACGATCTCCAGCCCCGGCCGCAGAAACAGGTGAAAGGTATTGCCGAGGATGATTTCCGCGCCGATGTCCTTGACGTCGCGCGGCGTCATCGCCTTCACCGAACCATAAGTGCCAACCGGCATGAAAGCCGGCGTTTCCACCGTGCCGCGGTCGAACGTGAGGCGGCCGCGGCGAGCCGCGCCGTCGGTGGCGGAAAGCGCAAAAGTCATGGAAGTCATCGGGCCCATTATACGGGGCCGCCGTAGCCGGGCGACCGACCAGCACTCAGCGTCAGGCCGGGCGCTTCATCGCAAAGCGGTCGCGCGTGGTCGAATACCAGCTGCCGCTGAGGCGCCCGACCAGATCGAGCTTGGCCGGATCGACGTGCCGGGCATCGGCCATCACCGCGTCGTCGATATGCGCCAGCAGCACGCGGGCAAAGATCAGAAACTGGCGCGGATGTTCCGCCGGGTACGGAATCACTTCGGCCAGCGTGCACTCGAACGCCACCGACGCGGCGGCGATGCGCGGCGGCTTCACCCGCACGCTGGGCAGCGTGGCGATGCCGACCGCGTCGAACTCGCTGTCGTCGTGCGGCAGCGTGGCCGCGGTGGCGTTCATATGCTCCGACTCGGCCTTGCTGACCAGATGGATCACCAGCTCGCCGGTGTCTTGCGCGTTGCGCAGGGTATCTTTCAACTCACCGTTGGCGCGCAGACCGACGTTGACCATCAGCGTCGCCGGATCGTCGCAGATCACCTGGAAAAAACTGAAGGGCGCCAGGTTGGTGATGCCGTTGGCGGACACGGTGGACACCCAGGCGATCGGCCGCGGCGTCACCGTCGACGACAGCCAGCGGTAGGATTCGGCGGCGTCGAGCTGGCTGAAATCAAGCTGCATGGTGTTTCCTGGTCATTCGGTTTGAGAAATCAGAGCCGCGCGCTCTGACGAAGGATTGCTGCCTCATTGTGCACACCGCACGTCGACAGCGCGTTGGCGAGCGCCGATAGTGACGCCAATTCTTCCGGGAGCACCGCATGAAAAAACTGACAGGTATTCGCATGGCGTTCGCTGCAGCGCTGCTTTCGTCCGGCCTTTCGCTGGCCGACCAGCCCGGCAACGGGTGGCTAAGCGCCGCAGCGGTGACGCAAAAGCTCGACGCGCAAGGTTTCAAGCATGTGCAGGCTCTTCAGGCCGTGCACGGCCACTGGGAGGGTGAGGCGTTCCAGCACGGTCAACTGGTCAAGTTCCACGCCGATGCCAAAACTGGCCAGGTGACGTTTGAAAAAGCCAAGGACAACGC
>CAIKJM010000533.1 GCA_903827735.1 uncultured Rhodanobacter sp.
CCATGTGGTGCACCACACGGTCCAGCACTGATCCTGTGGTTGACTAAAAACAAAACGCCCGCATTGCGGGCGTTTTGTTTAGTGCGGCAGCGATGCGTTATTCGACGTCGAGGAACGAGCGCAGCGGTTCCGAACGGCGGGGGTGACGCAGCTTGCGCAGGGCTTTTGCTTCGATCTGGCGGATGCGCTCGCGGGTGACATCGAACTGCTTGCCGACTTCTTCCAGCGTGTGATCGGTGTTCATGTCGATGCCAAAGCGCATGCGCAGTACCTTAGCCTCGCGCGGAGTCAGGCCGGCGAGCACATCGCGCACGGTTTCCATCAGTCCGGTTTCGGTGGCCGAATCGATCGGTGAGCTGGCGTTGCTGTCCTCGATGAAATCACCCAGATGCGAATCCTCGTCGTCGCCGATCGGGGTCTCCATCGAGATCGGCTCTTTGGCGATCTTCAGCACCTTGCGGATCTTGTCCTCGGGCATCTCCATTTCCTTGGCCAATTCTTCCGGCGTGGCCTCGCGGCCGAACTGCTGGAGCATCTGGCGGGAAATGCGGTTGAGCTTGTTGATCGTCTCGATCATATGCACCGGAATACGAATGGTGCGGGCCTGGTCGGCGATCGAGCGGGTGATGGCCTGACGAATCCACCACGTCGCATAGGTCGAGAATTTGTAACCGCGGCGGTATTCGAACTTGTCCACCGCCTTCATCAGGCCGATGTTGCCTTCCTGGATCAGGTCGAGGAACTGCAGGCCGCGGTTGGTGTACTTCTTGGCGATGGAGATGACCAGGCGCAGGTTGGCCTCGACCATCTCCTTCTTGGCCCGACGGGCTTTCGCCTCACCGCTGGCCATGGCGCGGTTGATGTCCTTGATGTCGATCAGCGGCAGGAACAGCTTGCGCTCGATGGTGGCGAGCTTCTCCTGCTCCGCGTCGATGGTGTCGCGGAAGTTCTTGATGTTCGGCGACCACTTCTGGCGCTTGCGGCCCAGTTCGGCAGCCCACTCGAGATTGCCCTCGTTGCTGGGGAAGGTCTTGATGAACTCGGCCTTGGGCATCTTCACCTGCTTGACGAAGATGTCCATCAGTACGCGCTCGTGGTGACGGATGTCGTTGACCACTTCGCGCAGCTTGCGCACGAAACCATCGATCAGTGCCGACGGCAGCTTGAGCTTGAGGAACTCCTCGGCCATCTGATCGCGCAGCTTGACGATTTTCTTGTCGGTGATGCTGGCGGCTTTGGGCGCGGCCTTCTGAAACTTGCCGTAGTAGTCGCGCAGCAGCTCCATGCGGCGCTTCACTTCTTCCGGATCGGGACCGGTCGGACCAGCCTCTTCCTCGTCCACGGCGGTGGTTTCGTCGTCGTCGACTTCGGCCTCGTCGGCCGGATCGGGCTCGGGCAGCAGCAGCGCGGCGGCTTCCTTTTCCTTGCGGGCCAGATCGGCGGCTTCTTCCAAGTCGAGGAAGCCAGCGAGGATTTCGCTAAGGCGGCGCTTGCCATCCAGGTGCTGGTCGTACTCTTCCAGCAGCAGCTCGATGGTTAGCGGGAAGCTGGCCAGCGCGGTCTGAACCTGACCCAGGCCTTCCTCGATGCGCTTGGCGATGGCGATTTCGCCCTCGCGCGTCAGCAGCTCGACCGTACCCATCTCGCGCATGTACATGCGCACGGGATCGGTGGTGCGGCCCACTTCGGCGTCGACGGCCGAAAGCAGCGCCACGGCCTCTTCGGCGGCGGCTTCGTCGTCGGTGCTGCTGCCGGCCTTGTCGGCCAGCGGATCGGCATCCGGGGCAGCGTCATGTACTTCGATGCCGACGCCTTTGAGCACCGCCATGATGTCTTCGATCTGCTCCGGATCGACGATGTCGTCGGGGAGGTGATCGTTGATTTCCGCGTACGTCAAATAGCCCTGCTCCAAACCTTTGGAGATGAGCGCTTTGATTTCAGACTGTTGCTCGTGGGGAGCTTTGCTATTCATTAACCGACCGCCGCGGGGTTCAAGAACCGGACATTATAACGATGTGCTGCTTTTTTGACCAGGTTTCAAGTGAAAAAAATTTAATACGAACAAGGATTTGGCTAGGCAAAAATCGCGCCAGATAAACACTTTGGAACCTACTTCTGAAAGGCTGCGTCGTGTCGGTGCGCCTAGTTCGTGTCGAGCCAGAAGGTGACCGGTCCGTCGTTGACCAACTGCACCATCATATGGGCACCGAAGCGGCCGGTTTCCACCCCTGGATGCGCCACTTTGGCCAGTTCGACCAGGCGGTCGAACCAGCGCCGGCCGTGTTCGGGCGGCGCTGCGCTAGTGAAGCTGGGGCGCATGCCGGAGCGGGTGTCGGCCGCCAGGGTGAACTGACTGACCAGCAGCAGGCCGCCGCCGGTCTCCTTGAGCGAGCGATTCATCCGGCCGGTGTCGTCGGCGAAGACGCGATAGCCCAGCAGCCGCTCCAGCATTCGCCGGGTCTGGGCTTCGCCATCGTCCGGCTGCACGGCCACTAGGGCAAGCAGCCCGGCGTCGATGCGCCCGACAATTTCATCGCCCACGTCGACGCGAGCGGATTGGACGCGCTGGATAAGAGCAATCATGACGGCGGCTTCATGGAGGGTCTTTCGAGCTTAAAGCCGTGCGGCGATCGACGGAAGCACGAGCATGCAGCCTTCTTTTCCGAGATCAGACGGAGCGCGCTCCCGTAAACTGTGCGGATGCGTGCCGACATGATCCTCGTTTACTTCCTCCTGCGCCTGATCGGCCAGCTGCCTCTGCGCGCATTGCACAGCATTGGCGGTGGGCTGGGCCGACTGGTATTGAAACGCAACAACCGCACGGTGCAGAACACCGCGGTGAATCTGCGCATCGTGCGGCCTGAGCTGGACGACGCTGCACAGGCGGCCCTGCTGCGCGAGGTGATGGTCGAGAGCGGCAAGTCGGTGGTCGAACTGGCGAAAATCTGGGGCGGCGGCGCGGAGCGGGCGCTCGCGCTGATTCGCGAGGTGCGCGGCGAGGCGCTGCTTGATGCTGCGCTTGCCACCGGCAGAGGCGTGATCATCGCCGCGCCGCACCTGGGTTGCTGGGAGCTGCTCAACTACTGGCTTTGCCGCAAGACGCCGATGGCGATTCTGTATCGGCCACCGCGCGTGACAGCGGTGGAAGGCCTGCTTCGCAAGGTGCGCGGCGCGCTGGCGCCCGAGCAGGTGCGGGCCGACGGTGCGGGTGTGCGCACTCTGTACAAGCGCTTGGCGGCAGGCCACACGGTGGGCATTTTGCCCGATCAGAAGCCGCGTGCCGGCGAAGGCGAGTTCGCGCCGTTCTTCGGCCGCGATGCGCTGACCATGGTGCTACTGCCACGACTGGCGGCGCGCACCGGCGCGACGGTGCTGTTCGCCTTTGCTGAAAGGCTGGCGGATGGCGCAGGGTATCGCGTGCATCTGCTGCCGGCTCCCGAGACGATCGTCGACCCCAATCTCACTGTCGCCTGCTCTGCCCTGAATCAGGGCGTGCAAAACTGCGTCGACCTCGCTTTTGCGCAGTACCAGTGGCAGTACAAGCGCTACTCGGCGGACGATCGTCCCAGCCCGTACGACAAAGAGAACGGTTGAGCGTGACCCGTCGGACACTTTGGACGCCAACGCGGAGTCGGGCATCGGCAGGTTGCTTTAGTTTTCCGGCGGATTGGCTTTTTCCAGTCGATGCAGAAATACGACCATCTCTTTTTCCGCCTGCTTGTCGCCGCGTTTGATGGCGCTATCGATGCCGCTGCGCCACGCCTCGGCCGCCGCCTTTAGCTCGCCCGCATCGAGACAGGCCTTGCCGAGCAGCTTCCACGCAGCGGAGTAGCCTGGATCAAACGCGACGGCGTGACGAAGTTCATTTATCGCATCAACGGTGGCGCCGTCCGATAGCAGTGCGCTGCCCAGGGAAAAACGCAGCAGCGCGCCGTCGCGCGGGCCACCACACTGCAACCGCAGGCCCGCAATCCGTTCTTCATTCATCGGTACGGGTGCTCACGGCTGTGACTGGTAGCGGCCATCGGGAACCGGATAGATCCGGGTTGGCTGCGCCGGTTCGGCCGGTGTACGTCCCGAATACACGTCGGCCAGAGACGCGGCAGGCCAGATCACCATCCACGACGAGCGAAACGGCTGAACCAGCAGCGCATAGTGCAGCGCGTGTACGTCGAGCTTTTCCGGGTGATCGACGATCAGGGCGTCTGGATGCACGCGCGCGAAATCCTTGACCGCCTGCTCACCGAACAACTCGGTGATCGGATGCAGCAAGCGGCCTTCGAAATGAAACTGGCCGTCGTAATTGCCCACATAACCGATGGGATGTTGCGCGACGTCGGCTTCGCCCAGCAGCCGGGAGGACGGCGACAGATCATATTTCGGCCATATCGCCAGGGTGAAAAGCGTATTGAGCGCCAGCGTCGCGATCAGGCCGGCTATCGCAAGCCGGCGCATTTCGCCGCGACCGCGCACCAGCAGCAGCGCGCCGAGCAGCAAAAACGCCACGCCGAACGAGCGGCTGTAAGCCGCGGGACCATCGAACCACTCGCCGTGTAGATGGTTGCCCGCCACTAGGTTAGGCAGCGCAAACAGGAACGCCGCAAAAAGTATTCCGCCGATGCCGAGCGGCCAGGTACCCAGCCACGGGTTGTCGGCCAGCACCGGTTTCCGTTCGCGCAGTATCGCGACGGCTGCGGCGATCAGCATCACGCCGCCGCCAAATTCGGGCAGCGGGTAATACGCCTGCTTGCCGCTGATCAGCGAAAAAACTAGAAAGGTCGGCAGCAGCCAGCACAGCAGAAAATGCAGGCCGGGTTCCAACGGTTGACGCAGCAGCACGATCAGCAGGGGCACCAGCAATAGCAGCATGAGCAGATGTTCCAGCTGCGGCGAGTGCCAGTGGAACGCCAGCAAAGAAAGCAGGCCCAGCACCGCGAGCGCCATCAACCCCAGCCCGATTCGCATGCCGCTGCGCCAGGGCTTTTGAAATAGCGCGATCGCCAGCGCGACGCTGGCCCGCGGCCACGCGCTGAAGGGAAACATCAGCACCGGCAGATAAATCAGATACCACCAAGACGGATGCGCGTGGCTCTGCAGTGGTTCGGCATGCTGCAGTCCTTTCACGACGCGGCCGGCGGTCTGGGTGAAGAACAGCCGCTGCCGATACGCCTCACCGCCGGAGAAACCCGCGGGCAGCGCCCAGGCCAGCAATACTGCGCCGCCGAGCAGCACGGAAAGCATGCCGCGGCCGTACCAGCGCGCGCGATGTTCGCGCGCCCAGGTGTTCCACAGCGGCCCCAGCAGCCACGGAAACAGCACATGCAGCAACATCACCGGGCCCTTGGTCAGCAGGCCGGCGCCGATGCACAAACCGAACAGCAGCCAGCGCGGCTCGGTGCGATCGATCTTCGGCGTCAGGCACAGCAACGCGGCCAGCGTCCAGACGGCCAGCAGCACGTCGTACATGATTTGCTGGCCGAACAGAAACGCATAGCTCAGCGCCAGCAGCATCCACGGCGCGCCCCGGGCGATCCAGGGACGGTTTGGGAATAGCCGACGCGCCAGCACCGATACCAGCACCAGCTGCGTGCCGCCGACCAGCACCTCAAGCACGCGCGGCCACACGTCGCTGACGCCAAAAACAAACCAGCCGGCGTGGATCAGCCAGAACAACAGCGGCGCCTTTTCGCTATACGGCTCGCCGTTGATGGCTGGCACCAGCCAGTGGCCATGGCTCCACATTTCCCACGCCACGGCCAGCGTGCGGGTGGAATACAGCGGCATCGGACCGTGCGAAAAAATCGCCAGCAGCGCTACCAGCGTCCATAGCGGCAGCCATGGCCAGAGCGCGCGCAGGGTTTCGGTACGGCTATTGGCGCTCGGGGACACAGGCGTGCTCGTGTGGGTTCGGATGTCGATTCTAGCTTGCGCGACGCGTGCCCACGTTTACGGCGAGGAAGGGATCGTGAGATTTACGCCGGTCCCCAGTAACCGATGCGCTTGCGAAGCTTAAATTTTCGCCAGGGATTCCACGGCTTCCGACGCCGGTTGCGCGCGCCTGCAGCAATGAATGCGTCGATCGCATCGAGCACCCGTTCGCTCGATCGACCATCGCGATAGGGATGGATGGCGTCGGCAAATTCGCGAATCGCCTGCATCAGCTCCGGCGGTCTGGCCAGCGCGCGTTCGATCGCAGGTTCGAACTGCGCGGGATCGTCGATATCGATCAGCTGCGGCCCGGGCCGGCGATTCTTGAAGGTCACCACTGGCTTGCCGGTGAGCAGGAATTCGCTCAACGCCGACGAGGTATCCGAACACATCATGTCGACCTGCGGAAACAGGTCCAGAATATTGTCGTTCTCGGCGAAGCGCAGATACTCGTTCTGCAGCGCCTTGTAACGCGCACGGGTTTCCGGATTCATCTTTGGATGAAAGGTGACGATCCAGCGCCAGCGGCCGTCGCGCGACAGCCGCTTCACTTCCTCGTACAAGGTGTCGGCGGCGCTCCAGGAGGGCGAAAACGTCGAGTGATAGAGGATCACCGGTGGTTCGCGCACCTCGGGCAGCGCGCCGGCGATCTCGCGCATGAACGGGTCGAGTTTGGGCCAGCCGGTTTCGGTCACGGTGAAATGCCCGAGCTTGGCGGCAACTTCGCCAAAGGCCTTGGTATCGCGCGGGCCGGTGGTGCAGTACAGGTCGAAGAAGCCGCGCACATAGACATGCCGC
>CAIKJM010000534.1 GCA_903827735.1 uncultured Rhodanobacter sp.
CCCAGCCGCGCAAAATCGGCGGCGAGGATGGACGGAGCGATCATCGGGGCTTGCTTGCTCATGGGAGAACCTGATTGGAAGACGAGGGGCGAGAGACGAGTAGCGAGGGCGCGAGGACCGACCTTCGACGCCAACGTGCTGGCGCTGATGCTGACTTGCAAGTTTGCCACGGTGAAGCATGCAGCGCGCCCTCGTCACTCGCCCCTCGACCCTGGTTGTTCACTTAAACCCCCGCTGCTCCTTGATCCGGTCGTACGCCGCGTTGATCTCGCTGGCGCGCGACTCGGCCCGCTTGCGCATGTCTTCGGGCAGATCGCCTAAGCGGTCGGGGTGATGTTCGGAAATCAATTTGCGGTAGGCGCGCTTCACCGCGCGGTCGTCGGCGCTGCGGTCGATACCGAGCACGGCGTACGGATCGGGCCCCTGCGCCGTGCGCTGCGGCGGCACGTAGCTCCCGCCGGAACCGTAACCGGTGCCGCGGCTGTAGCCGCGCTGGCCGCCGCCGTTCCAGGCGTAGCCTTTCATCGCCATCAGCGCCATCAGCTCCATTTCGCTGACCCGCAGCGCAAACGCAAGCTGGCGCAGAATCGCCATTTTTTCCGGCGCCGGATTGCCTTCGGCGAGCACGGTATCGATCACCACGTCGAGCACGGGGAAGGCGTGATCGCGGCGCATGCCGACCCAGCCGCGCAGCTCGTTGATGGTCCGGGTGACGTCGAACTCCGGCTGCTTGCCGGCGTTGAAGCTGGCGGCGGCCTGCTTGCGCTGGTCGGCGTCGAGGTTCATGCGCGCCATCATCCGTTCGGCGATGGCGATTTCCGCTTCCGACACCCGGCCGTCGGATTTCGCCACCGCGCCCAGCAGGGTGAACAGCGGCCCGATAAAGCCGCCCGCTTCCGGCGTGGCGTTTTTGCGCTGGGTATGGCGCAGGTTGTCGAAAATGAAACCGACGATGGCGCCGGTGATCGCGCCGGGCGCGTGACCGATCAGCAGGCCGAAAAAGGCGAACCAGAGGGTATAGGAGTAACTCATCGCGACGGCACCTGCGGCGGCTGGGCGCTGTACCAGCGCGCCAGCGCATCGAGCTCGACATCGCTGACCGGCCCGATCGCCGCGCGCATCGGCGCCACGTTGCGGCTGCCGTCGCGGTACTGCTTCAGCGCGCTGCGCAGATAGTCCAGATGCTGCCCGGCCAGATTCGGCACGCCCGGCTGGCTGGCTTGCCCGTTGGCGCCGTGACAGGCCGCACACAGGCCCAGCCGGCTGGGCGGCTGCATGGCGGACTGGCTTTGGGCAAGCACAGGAAGGGCCGCGGCGAAGCAACATGCCGCAATCTGAAGGGTTCGCATCGGCAGGACATGGGGTTGAAGACGCGCAATTCTAGCAGTGCCCGCCACACGGCCTGTGAGCTGCGACGTTCCGGCGGCGCGGCCGCAGCAGTTACAATGACGATTCTCCACCGCCAGCGGAACCCACGTCGTGCCCACCAGCTTGCTGCAATCCGATCTGCCCGGCCTGGAACTGCTCCATCGCGGCAAGGTGCGCGACGTCTACGCGCTGCCGCCGAGCCATCGCCCGGATGGCACGCCGGAAGAGGCCCGCCTGCTGATCGTGGCGACCGATCGCCTGTCCGCGTTCGACGTGGTGCTGCCCAACCCGATCCCGGGCAAGGGCGAAATGCTCACGCAAATATCCAACTTCTGGTTTGCGCAGACGGCGCACCTGGTACCCAACCACCTGCTCGACGTGCCGCTCGCCGACGTGCTGCCGCCTGGCACCGATCTGGCGCTGTACGAGAAGCGCGCCGTGGTGGCGCGCCGCCTGAAGCCGGTGCCGGTCGAGGCGATCGCCCGCGGCTACCTGATCGGCTCGGGCTGGAAGGACTACCAGGCCACCGGCACGCTGTGCGGCATCACCTTGCCGGTCGACCTGCAGCAGGCCCAGCAGCTGCCCGCGCCGATCTTCACGCCGTCGACCAAGGCGGCCGTGGGCGATCACGACGAGAACGTCAGCTTCGATGCCGTGGTCGCGGCCGTCGGCAACGCCACTGCCAACGAAGTGCGCGACGCCACGCTGAAAATCTACCAGTGGGCGGCGGCGTTTGCGGCCGAGCGCGGCATCATCATCGCCGACACCAAGTTCGAGTTCGGCACCGATGCCCACGGCAAGCTCTACGTGATGGACGAAATGCTGACGCCGGACTCCTCGCGCTTCTGGCCCGCCGAGGATTACCAGGTCGGCATCAGCCCCCCGAGCTACGACAAGCAGTTCGTGCGCGACTATCTGGAGGCCATGGGCTGGAACAAAAAAGCCCCGGGCCCGACCATTCCCGACGACGTGATCGCCGCGACGGCCGAAAAATACGCTGAAGCGCTGCATAAACTGGCCGGCATCACGCTCGATTGATCCCGGCGACGCGGATGCGCGCGTGGTGCAACGCGACGTTGCGCACGGCGCGGGCTCGATTAAGCTCAGCACAGCGTTGAGACACGCGCGGCCACCACGCCGCCGGCTTCCATCCTGCGAATACGAGGCAAGCACCATGCGCACCATGCAGAACTGGCTCGACAGTTACAGCAGCGACCATCAGAACCCGACCAACCAGCGGCTGCACTGGATCTGCGTGCCGCCGATCGTGTGGAGCGTGATCGCGCTGCTGTGGGCGATTCCCGTGCCGGCCAACTTCCTGCGGCCCGGGTCGTGGGCCGTGCTGGCCATGGTCGCCGCGTTCTACTGGTATTGGAAACATTCGCATCGTCTGGCCGCCGCCCTGCTGATCGCGTTCGTGGTGCTGGGGCTGATCACCAACACGCTGTTCGTCCAACTCGGCGCGGCACGGCTGTGCGAGCTGGCGGTCGCCGTATTCGTGGTCGCGTGGATCGGTCAGTTCATCGGCCACAAATACGAAGGGCGCAAGCCGAGCTTCCTCACCGACCTGTCGTATCTGCTGATCGGACCGGCCTGGCTGATGGCCAAGGTGCTGCGCAAGCTGGGCTTTCAGCAGGTCACATGATCACCCTACTCACCCTGCTCAGCAGCCTGCTGTGGTGGGTGCTGTACAGCTCCATCTTCGCCCTGTTCTTCGCCCTGATCGCCTACGCCGTGCTGCGCTGGACCGAGCGCAGCCGCGTGCTGTTCAACCGCGTGTATCTCGCCTGCCTGCTGTGGAATCTGATCGGCCTCGTACTGATCGTTGGCGTGGCCGGCTTTGAAGGCCATCTGCATCCGCCGTATGCGCCGCTGCTCGCCTCCGGATTGCTGCGTTTCGCCCTCGTGCTCGACATGCTGATCGGCACCGCGCTGCTGTGGCGGCTCACCCCGCGCATCGACGCCCACCGTATCCGCCCCGGCAGTGCCTGTATGGCGGTGGCGGCGATCATGGCGATCGGTTTCGGGGTGGCGACCAGCCTGGTGTGACCTTCGCCACACGTGACGCTGTCTCCCATAGCGAGACCGGGTCGAGCTATACAGGAAGCTCGCTTACGAGATTTGCATGAGCCTGCGCAGCCTGTTCGTCGACTTCAACAGCTACTTCGCCTCGGTAGAACAGCACGAGGACGAAACCCTGCGCGGTCGCCCGGTGGGCGTAGTGCCGGTGGCGGCCGAAACCACCAGCCTGATTGCCGCCAGCTACGAGGCCAAGGCCTTTGGTGTCGGCACCGGCACGCTGGTGCGCGACGCGCGGCGGCTGTGTCCGGGCATCCAGATTCGGGTCGCGCGACCGGAGCGCTACGTGTACTGGCACCATCGGCTGATCGAGGCGATCGATCGCGCCATACCGATTGCGCGCGTGGGCTCCATCGATGAAGTGGCGTGCGAACTGGTCGGCCGCCAGCGGCAGCGCGCCGTGGCCGAAGCGATTGCTGCGCAGGTCAAGCACGAAGTTTCGCTGGCTGCGCCGGGCGGGGCGATCCGCTGCTCGATCGGCATCGCGCCGAACGACTTTCTGGCGAAGACCGCGTCGGATATGCGCAAGCCCGACGGCCTCACCGTGATCGAACAGGCCGAGCTGCCGCAGGCGCTGCACGGTCTGGCATTGCGCGATCTGTGCGGCATCGGCGCCTCGATGGAAGCCCGCCTGCACGAAGCCGGCATCAGCACGGTGGCGGAGCTTACCGCGGCAGACAAGCATCGCCTGCGGCATGTGTGGGGCGGGATCGAGGGCGAGCGCATGTGGGGGCTGCTGCGCGGCGCGTGGCTGCCGGTCGCAGCGACCGTGCGTGGCTCGATCGGCCATTCGCACGTGCTGGGGCCGGAACTACGCAACGCCGTCGGCGCACGCGCCGTGCTGAAAAAGCTGCTGGTCAAAGCCGCCATGCGCATGCGCCGCGAAGAGATGCTGGGCGGCGCGCTGGCGGTACGCATCCGCTTTGTCGGCCACGAGCTGCGCTGGGAGCGCGATCTCAGCTTCGACCACACCGACGACAGCCGCGAACTGCTGCAGCTGCTCAACAGCATGCTCGACAGCGGCCAGCGCAAACGCCTGTTGCCCGGGCCGACCAACGCCGTACCGCTTTCGGTGAGCGTGACCTTGCTGCGGCTGGTGCCGCGCACGCAGAGCAGCGGCTCGCTGTTCGCACCGACCGACGACCCGCGCAAGGTCGACGCGCTCGTTGATCGCATCAACGCCAAGTTTGGCTACAACAAGGTCTACTTCGGCAGCATGCAGCTGGCGCTGGAACACGACGCGGCGCCGATGCGCATTCCGTTCAACCGCATTCCCGACACCCTCAGCGAAAACGAAGCCAGCATCGAAAGCGACGCCAGCCACAACGCACTCTGGCTGCAATCGCTGAACCGCTTCAAGGTGCTGGCGGAAGGCCAGCAC
>CAIKJM010000535.1 GCA_903827735.1 uncultured Rhodanobacter sp.
CGTGGAGAGGTGACCAAGCAACCGGTGCGAAGCGGTCAGAAAGCGCAGCAGCGGTTCGCTGTCCTGCCGATGCCGGTCGGGCTCGCGCAGCATGCTCGCCAGCATGCCGCCCAGCGCGGCATCGGCGTTGTGCGCATCGCGTCGGGCAATGCGATAAGCCAGGTCGTCGCGCTTGCCGGAGGCGTACTGCGCCAGCACCTGGCTCAGATAGCGCGCGTCGGTTTTTATGGTGTCAGCGATCACCTGATGCAGCTGCCGCCCCTGCCAATCGGGCAGGATGAAATACGTCACCATCGCAGCGATGGCGGCACCGATCAGCGTATCGAGCAGCCGTGGCCACATCACTTCGTAGCCGCTGCCGAGCTGGTTGAAGCACAGCAGCACAAAGATCGTGATCGCCGCCGTCGCCAGCGCGTACGAGCGCTGGCGCGCGGCAAAGAAACCCACGCCGCTGATCACCACCAGCAGCAGCTGGGCGGGGCCGAACGGCAGCAGCTGCAGCACGGCCCAGCCGATGATCACGCCGAGCATCGTGCCGGCCACGCGCTGGAATAGCCGGCGCCGCGTGGCGTCGTAGCTGGGCTGACAGATAAACAGCGTGCTCAGCAGAATCCAGTAACCGTTTTGCGGATGCACCACGTGCAGCACGCCGTACCCGACCAACAGCGCGATCGCCAGCCGCAGCGCATGGCGAAAGCGCCGCGAGCTGGCGGTGAGCTGGAGGCGAATGCGTGACCAGGCGTCCGTCAGCGAGCCGGGGCCCGGATCCTGCAGCGCGCTGTCGCTATCGTCGACCGGCGTGGTCACGCGGCTGTCGCCGCCCAGCTGCTGGCGGATCGCGGACATGTTTTTCAGCAGGCCGTCGAGCGCGCGTAGCAGATGCGCCGCCGGCGGACGCGGCTGCTCGCGCAGCGCATCGACCGCGGCGTGCACATCGGCTAGTGCGGTCGCCGCCTGCACGTCGTCTTCCAGCGGCAGCCGCAGCCGCAGCGTGTCGGCACGGCGACGGCACTGCTGCGCTTCCAGCCGCAGCAGGTGCTCGCAGCGAAACAGCACGTCGCTGTGGAAAAAAGCCTCGGCCAGCGCGTCGTACGGATAGTGCGAGGAGCTGATGCGCTCGTGGATATCCTGCGCCACGAAATACAGCTGCAGGCGCGCCGCGGTGGCGCCGCGCGGCCGGCGCGTGCCGATGCGATCGATCAGCACCAGCCGGGTGTCGTTCAGCGCGGTCACCACCTGTTCGTTCTGCAGCGCCAGCGCGAGCTGCAGCGCCTCGCGATCGACACCGGGCAGCGGCGCAAACAGCGCGGCCTTGCCATCCAGCGTATCGGCCAGGCTATCGAACAGCCGCGCGAGCGCGTGCCGTATCGCCTGCTGCGGTGAGACGATGCTCCAGCCCAGCGACAGCACGCCGTACCAGGCCGCTCCGGCCAGCAGCAGCAACGGCTCGCGCCACGGGTCCAACGCGTGCGCGCCGGGCTGATCGGCGCCGATCATCGTGTAGATCGACAGGATCAGCGTGGCGCCGGCAATCGTTGCATAGCGGCCGCTCACCGCGCCCAGCATCACCAGTAGAAACGTGGCGATCGGCAGGCTGGTGGCGAACAGCAGCGGATAGGGCA
>CAIKJM010000536.1 GCA_903827735.1 uncultured Rhodanobacter sp.
CTCCAGTACATACCTCCAGCGAGTCAGAAAATGTTTCTGGTTTTCGATCTGGTAGGACTTGACGCCCTCGTTGACGTCAGTGCCGTGCGAGATGCCTTCGTGGTGGATGACTACTGACTTGGGCTGATAGTAAAGCTTGAGCCCCGCCTGCCTTACCTTGAACGCGAGATCGGAGTCTTCGCAATAAGCCGGCACATAGCGCTCGTCGAAGCGGCCCAGTCGATTGAAAAGTTCAGCTGGAATTAACAGTGAAGCGCCAGAGCAGTAGTCAACCTCACGAACGTAGTTGTAAAGGCTCCGCGAAGGGTCATCCGTGCGCCCGTAATTCCAGGCGCTTGCATCGTTCCACAGGATGCCGCCTGCTTCCTGCAGGCGCCCGTCGGGATAGACGAGCTTGGAACCGACCATGCCGCAATCGTCGAAACGGCTGAAAATGTCGAGCATGGCATCCAGCCAGCCTTCGGTGACTTCGGTGTCGTTATTGAGAAAATGTAGGTACTTACCACGCGCCGAGGCGGCGGCCCTGTTGCAGGAAAGCAGAAACCCGAGATTCCTAGGATTGACGATGAAACGCAGGCCTTTAACTGAAGCAAGAGCCTGGATTTCATCATCCCCGGAGGCGTCTTCGGCAACGATCACTTCGTACGGCACATCAGGAGGATACGCTGCAATGGATCGCAGGCAGGCGACCGTGATTCCGAGATTGCCATAGACCGGAATGATGATGCTGACCTTGGGTTCGTTGTAGCTTGGAAACGTAAGATCGGCGACAACGCCCGCCTCAGCAGGTGGCACAGTCTTTATCGTCGGCGCCACCGCGGCTTTCTGTCCAAGACGCTTGGCGAGCACTGTTTTAAAACTGTGCAGATCACCCCGAATAAGCATGCTAGCCGCTCGCAGCGGTCGTGTCAGCGCCCATGAGTGTGAGCGCAAGATCTGCTGATGCTGGCTGCGCAGCGTCACCAGATCACCCGCAAGTGAATCAATCCGAGACTTGAGCCGCGATTGCTCCTCCTGCAGTAGAACCACATAAATATTGCGATCGGCCAACTCGGCATCGAGCGATTTTGCCCAGACGGCCATGTTCTCGTGCTCAATTTGCAGGGAAGCTTCGCGCTGCCGTACGGCATTCAACTCTTCATCAACAGACTTTGCCCACAATGTGCGTTGCTCGAGCTGTTGCTGCAGGGAGAGAACATGCCTCCGCGCGCGGCTCAGGTCCTCGTCTAGCGTCCTGGCCCAGACGTTGCGCTGCTCAAGTTCCTGCTGCAGAGCTGCGGCGTGTTCCCGCGCCAGGCTTAGCTCTCCGTCAAGCGCCTTGGCCCATACATTGCGCTGCTCAAGTTCCTGCTGTAGCGCTGCTCCGCGCTCTCGCGCTGCAGCCAGTTCGGTATCGAGAGACTTCGCCCAGGCACTTCGTTCCTTCAATTGATTATCCAGCGTGCTGGCCCAAGTGCCTTGCGCTTCCAGCTCGTCGGCCTGGTGCTTTATCCGGATATTTTTTTCGGCAAGCTGAACCTGCATTGTGCTGTACGCACTCGACATCTCCTGGCAAAACGCTAGTGCGAGCGCACCGACTGAATGTTCGTCGCTCAGAATTCGGATGTCGTAAATTTCACGTACAGGGATGGGCACTCTCCGCTCGATGCGGCCCGAGCTTCTATCGACAACGACGACTTCGGCTGTGCTTCCGTCTTCATTGTGCGGATTCTCCGCCGCGTTGCGGGACAGACTGATGCCAACATAAAAGTGGGCGGCACCCACTGCAAGGCCCCTGACGTATCCGCCAACCTCAATGCGGCGAACGCACTCGGCGCCTCGATAGAAAAGCAATTCGCCCGTTTCGGAGTTGCACAACGCAAGCTCATCGCCCACCGCACAGAGGCTATGAGGCTGTGAAAGACCCGAAATCACCGTCTCGCCCGTCAGCACATCGCGTACTTCACCCCGACCCGAGGTTTTTCCCTTGTAACACGATGCTCCGAAAAGTCGCCAAACATTGAGGCCAGCAATCGGCCCCGATGCAGGCAAAGACAATTCAGATGCACCGAATCAGGCTCTCCGGGAAAGCTCCAGCGGCGACGCTCGGTGAACGCATCGTCCAGCTCGATGACACCATTGAACTCCGTGCAGGCCACGAATGTGGCCCGGTGGGTGTGAAGCACATCGTGGATATCCAGCGATTCTTCAGCCAGACTGATTCGACGGTATCCCCGCTGATCAATCACGGCCAGCGTGCTGTCTGATTCGCTTTGCAAGCCTCTCAGCAGACCATGGGGCGTCAACGCAAGACCTGTTCCATCGACGCAGGAAAGACGGGCGGGCACGCCACCGTCGACCAACAGCACACCACCGCCATTTGGCGAAGAGACGAGCAATTTATCGGGAAGAAAGCTCATGGATCAGCCTAATGCGGCAGCGACACCGGAGAGATTCGGGCATCCATTTCCATATCAGCCAAACCGTTCGTGTGGCGCATATCCCCCACCACGGTCAAGATTATCGAGTCGACTCGGCGATCAAAGGCGTCGATGTCAATGCCGTTTCCGTCATATTGCGAAACCCCGACAGTCACGAAGTACTGGCCCGGAAGCAAAGAATTTCTCAACTCGAACTCACCGATCACCACGTCCCCTGGTGAATAACTGTAAAGCAGATTTTTCGTACTGAATGTATTCGCACTATAGACCGCGAGCCCTTCGCGGGTGCGTATCTGCAACCCGAAGATAACCCGTTCCACCGGGCTATTGAAGAGGTACTTCACCATCAGGCAAAAATGTTCCCGCGAATGAAGAATCGGCGAATCGCCACGCTGGCCCTTGAAGAGGAAATCAAGCACCGTGGCGGCACCGTTGCCCACCCGGACTTCACTGCGGTTGTAGCCTGCGCGGGAAGCGAAGAGCTCCTGGCGGCCGGAGGCAGCCATATGCTGATGGTCGTCCTGTTCGATCACATCGGACAACTCGGGGATCTCATGACTTTCCAGCGAATCAACCACCGCAAATTTTGCGCGCGTGCCGAACACCCGCCGCAGATATTCGGCAACAGCAGGCTTCGTCGGACCATCAAACACGAGTTGGCCCGCGTCCAGAACAATCCCGCGGTCGCACAGCTGGAGCAGCGTATCGGTCGAATGCGTGACAAACAGCAGCGTACAGCCCGTCTGCCTGAGCTCATCGATGCGTCGAAAGCACTTGCGTTGAAAATAGACATCACCAACCGACAGCGCCTCGTCCACGACGAGTATTTCCGGATCACTGAACGAAGCGACTGCGAATGCGAGACGAACATACATGCCGCTGGAGTATGTTTTGACTGGCTGATTGATGTGCTCGCCGATTTCAGCGAAATCCACGATGTCCTGATACCGACTTTTCAGGATTGGCTCCGGAATGCCGTAGACCAATCCACTGAGGAAGATGTTTTCTCTTCCAGTGAACTCAGGATTGAAACCTGCCCCAAGCTCCAACAACGCGGCAATTCTTACCGCGGAGCGTACGGAGCCAGACGTTGGCGTCAGGATTCCACAAATCATTTGCAGGAGCGTGGACTTGCCCGATCCGTTGCGGCCAATAATACCAACCGCTTCACCACGATTAACGCTGAAGCTAACGTCGCGCAGCGCCCAGAAATCCTTGAAATAACTCGATCGGCAGCCACCTATCAGGCCATGCATCCTTGGTAGGACCATCTGCTTTAAACGGTCCTGAGGCTGCGCATATATCTCATAGCGCTTGGTCAGGCCAGTTACGTCAATCACTACATCGCTGGAACTGCCGTTCTGGTCAAAGGACATCTGCAAACCCTTTGCGAGAGCGTTCAAACCAGTTGAATGCGAACCAGGCGAACAGACAGGCCGCCACTGCATAAAGTCCCAAGGACTGCCAGTCAGGCATCCGACCCCAGACAATGACATTTCTGGAGGCTTCGACGATGACGGTCAGCGGATTGAGATAAATCAAGCTGCGATACCGGGGCGAAATGGATTCAATCGGATAGAAAATCGGCGACAGGAACATCAGCGCCGTCGTAACAACGCCGATAGCCTGCTTCAGATCACGAAGAAAAACGCCCAGCGACGACAGGAACCAAATGACGCCGGCGACGAAAGGGAGGAATACGGCGACAACAACTGGAAAGAAAATGATTGTCCAGGGTACGGCTCCTTGCGCGACGAGCTCAAATCCGAGCAACACGATCGTAGAAATCATCAAATGGAACAACGCCGAACCGAGGGAACTCCAGGACAATGACTCCAAGGGGAAAACGACTTTCTTGACAAAATTGGTGTTGTCGATGATCAGCATGGGTGCGCGATTGGCGCATTCCGAGAACATAGAGTTGATATTGAGACCAGCGAAAAGGATCACAGCAAAGTTGACGTGTTCTGCGCCGGGGCCAGTCCAGTGAGATTTAAAAATAACCCCGAAAACGAAGGTGTAGATTGCCAGCATTAACAGGGGATTGAAGAATGACCATAGCAGGCCGATAAACGACCCTCTGTAGCGTCCGATGACTTCGCGCCGGGACATTTGCACTATCAGCGGAAAATGTCTCCGCAGGGCCTGATACGGGGCAAGAGGGTAAGCCAGGTTATAATTTGAAATCATTACTGCTCCGACGGCCCCCAGATTTTCGCAGCCATCCGCCCCCCCCTGGAGCAAACTCCCGTGACATGCCAGCTGAACGCGCGTCACTCACTGAGGATAAGGTAGCCCGGGCAATTTGCGAAGCCCCTGGCAACTCCGCAACGATAATGTTGCGATTGCACAATGTGGAGTTAGCAGCGCTCCATGTACCGAGCGCATCGATTCGCAGCTTTGCCGAAGCTTCGTCGGCCAGCGGCTCGACCACTCGATCGCCCAGACTGTAAGCTCCCGGAGCCGGATGGGCGCTTGCGCGCTCCCAGCGAGCTCGGCCAGCCGGATTTCAAGAACGAGTCTCAGCAGGCTCGACGAGGATTAGTCTTCCTTCGACGCTCAAATCAGAATTTCTGCAGAGCGTACTGTTCATTCCCGCTCGCCCAGCGGGAAACCGAAGCCAACGAACTTGAGTGAGACCAGCGCGTCGATGGCTTAAACTACGGCGCGCAAAGCAATGGGTGCTCGCGATTCGCATATTCCATGCTTCCACGAAGCCGATGCGAACGCCGCAGCTGTGGCAAGCGCACTGCCAACCGACAATCCAACGAGATCAATCACGTGATAAACAACCTTTCCGACGGCGGTATACAGGAAGTTCTTCGCCTGGCTGTTTTGATCCCTTGCTACAACGAGGAAGTGGCAATCACACGCGTCGTTAGCGATTTCAGAGCCGCTTTACCGGCAGCTGAAATCTACGTATTCGACAACAACTCGACTGACCAGACGGTCGCCCGGGCCCTTGCCGCAGGTGCGCGCGTCTCTCACGTCCCATTTCGAGGCAAAGGCAACGTCATCCGCCGCATGTTTGCCGATATCGAAGCGGACGTCTTCGTGATGGTGGACGGAGACGCGACCTACCATGCTCCAAGCGCGATCAAACTGATCAACAAGCTTGTGAATGATCAACTTGACATGGTCGTAGGAGTGAGGGAACACGAGGAAAAAGACGCCTACCGATCTGGGCATGAATTTGGCAACAAGATGCTGAC
The DNA here is from genome assembly GCA_903827735.1 of uncultured Rhodanobacter sp. GTDB lineage: Bacteria > Pseudomonadota > Gammaproteobacteria > Xanthomonadales > Rhodanobacteraceae > Rhodanobacter. The sequence continues at coordinate 5,633 of CAIKJM010000536.1, forward strand.
CGGCTGCGTCGTAAGCATCTTCGGCGGCGATTTCACTGACATGCTCTCCGGCTATCGCGTCTTTTCCCGCCGATATGTGAAGTCGTTTCCCGCATTAGCTCAAGGTTTTGAAACCGAGACAGAGCTGACCGTGCACGCACTGGAATTACGCATGCCGTACGGCGAGGTGGTCACGCCTTACGGTGCGAGGCCCGAGGGCTCAGTGAGCAAGTTAAGCACCTACAGAGATGGCATCAGAATTTTAAAGACTATTGTGAAACTCTATGCTATGGAAAGGCCTCTAATCTTCTACGGACTTTTTGCACTTCTATGTGTGGCATCTGGCGTGGCACTATCCATTCCCTTAATTATTACCTACTTTCAGACAGGGCTAGTGCCCCGTGTCCCCACAGCCATTCTGTGTACCGGCCTATTGCTAGCGGGAGCAGGCTCCTTTTTTGCCGGTCTTATCCTTGACGCGATAACCCTCAGCAGACGTGAGTTCAAGCGGCTGGCTTATTTAGCCGTGCCTATACTGCCTTCGACAAGAGTGAAAGAGACTACCCAATATTTAAAGTGAAAGCCGTTACATAGAATTATGCAGCTGAAATAAAGCCAATGAGTATCCACAAAGCTATGCGTAACACATCGAAATCGGGCAATGAAGGTAACCAAGCCTCATGGGCACAAACGCTTTTCTTCCCAATAATATTCGCAGTTCTGACTGTAGCAATATTATTTCGACACCAGCTTTCCAATCATTTTGGTTTACTCATTGGAAATCGTTTTGATGGCTTAATCGAAACTAGCCTGCTGGAGCACTGGTTCAATGCACTTAAGGGTTATTCTCGATGGAATATTGTAAATTACTTC
>CAIKJM010000537.1 GCA_903827735.1 uncultured Rhodanobacter sp.
CTGAAAACGCATATCGAAGAGAGCAAATCGGAGGTGCGCAAGATCACCTTGCACATGTTGCACACGGCCCGCCACAAGAGTGGGCAGGAAAGAGCCTAGATGGCCACTAAAAAAAAGACGGCGCTGCGGGAACAACGAACGGGTTTGGGCAAACCCGAAAAGTCTTAACACCAATCTGGGAGCTAACGATGAGCAAGCACATGGGGTTGCAGAACAGCAGCACGGCGGCACGGGCACTCGGCTGCTGCGCAGCTGCCGTGATGTTGGCGGGTCCGTTGAACGCACACGCGTTTTCAATGCAGGACTTCTCGATCGGCGCCGGCATGCGCGCTGATTTCACCAATACGCACAGCGACAACACGGCGAACAACGCCAACGACTTCAACGTCGACAACGTGCGTTTGTACTTGAGCGGTGCGGCAACCGACAAGATCAAGTTCACCTTCAACACCGAGTACAGCGGCAGCGGACCGAGCGGCGACGACAAGGTGCTGGTGATGGACGCCATCGCCCGCTTCGAATACTCGCCGGAGTTCAACATCTGGGCCGGCCGCTTCCTGCCGCCTTCGGACCGCGCGAATCTGTACGGCCCGTTCTACGCCAACCACTGGGGCGTCTACAAAGACGGCGTGCAGGATGGCTATGCCAACGTCGCCATCGGTCGCGACAACGGTGCCGCCTACTGGGGTGACTTCGGCAACTTCAAGGCCTCGTTCGGTCTGTTCGACGTACCCGGCACGACCGCACCGAGCGACAAGGCCAGCAGCGTGATTGCCGCAGCACGCGTGCAGTACGACTTCTGGGACAAGGAATCCGGCTACTGGCTCAACAGCACCTACTACGGCGGCAAGAACCTGCTCGCCGTCGGTGCCGCTGCACAGACCGCCGATGGCGACACCTCGTATTCGTTCGACCTGTTGGTCGAGAAGAACTTCCCGGATGTCGGCGTGTTCACGCTGGAAAGCGAATACGCGCGTTACAAGGGCATCACCGGCAGCGGTCCGGGCACCAAGAGCGACGGCGCTTACGGTCTGCTCAGCTACGTGCTGCCGCAGCCGGTGGGTCCGGGCAAGGTTCAGCTGCTCGGCAAGTACGCGGTGGCCAACACCGATATTCCGGGACCGAATCCGAAGCTCGATACCACCGAGTTCGATCTTGGCTACATCGTCAAAGAGTTCAACGCCCGCGGCTATCTGTTCTTCATCGACCAGAACTTCAAGAAGTCCGCCGCACCCGATACGAGCTACGTCGGCATCGGTCTGCAGGTGCAGATCTAAAGCCGCAACCACATTTTCAACGAGGACATTCGCATGAAAGCCTTAAATCAGAAACCGTTTCGCTTGACGCGTACCTTGCTGGCCGGCGCTGCTGCGTTCGGCCTGTTCGCAGCCAATGCGCAGGCCGCCGACGACACCATCAAGGTCGGCGTGCTGCATTCGCTGTCCGGCACGATGGCGATCTCCGAGACCACGCTGAAGGACACCGTCCTGATGATGATCGACGAGCAGAACAAGAAGGGCGGCGTGCTCGGCAAGAAGCTCGAAGCCGTGGTGGTCGATCCGGCATCGAACTGGCCGCTGTTCGCCGAGAAAGCTGCCGAGCTGCTCGAGAAAGACAAGGTCGCGGTGACCTTCGGTTGCTGGACCTCGGTATCGCGCAAGTCGGTGCTGCCGGTGTTCGAGAAAGACAACGGCCTGCTGTTCTATCCGGTGCAGTTCGAAGGCGAGGAATCGTCGAAGAACGTGTTCTATACCGGTGCCGCGCCCAACACGCAGGCGATTCCGGCGGTGGATTACCTGATGAAGGATCTGAAGGTAAAGCGCTGGGTGCTGGAAGGCACCGACTACGTTTATCCGCGCACGACCAACAAGATTCTCGAAGCGTATCTGAAGGCCAAGGGCGTCAAGGCCGAAGACATCATGATCAACTACACGCCGTTCGGTTTCTCCGATTGGCAGAGCGAAGTGTCGAAGATCAAGGCCTTCGGCTCGGCCGGCAAGAAGACCGCCGTCGTGTCGACGATCAACGGCGATGCCAACGTGCCGTTCTACA
>CAIKJM010000538.1 GCA_903827735.1 uncultured Rhodanobacter sp.
GCGTTAAAGCTCAAGGAAATTTCCTACATCCATGCGGAGGCCTATCCGGCGGGCGAACTCAAGCATGGACCGCTGGCGCTGGTGGACAAGGATATGCCGGTGATCTCGGTCGCGCCCAACGATGCGCTGCTGGAGAAGCTCAAATCCAACCTGCAGGAGGTACGCGCCCGCGGCGGCCGCCTGATCGTCTTCGCCGACGGCGCCGCCGGTATGGACGATATGGCTGCCTACGGCGCCATGCTGCGCGTCGACTCCGGCGGCAGCTTCATTGCGCCGGCCGTATTTACCGTACCGCTGCAGCTGCTGGCCTATCACGTCGCGGTGCTACGCGGCACTGATGTCGATCAGCCGCGTAACCTGGCCAAGTCGGTGACGGTGGAGTGACCTCCTCCAAACGCGCCTTTTGGCGACTCATTTATGTTTCGAAGTAGTCGATGGCTGAGTTACGGTGAAACGACGATTTGTTCGAAGCGAAGTTGGAGCAGACATTGAAAGATAGTGCAGATGATTCATCGCCGCAGAAAACCGTATCAAGCGCCTCAGAGAATCATACGAACACACCCGATGGCGGTGTCGATGGCTACGACGCCAGTGAACTTGGACTCGTTGACGGCGGCTTGAGTGGTTGGTATCTCAACGACAGCGACGAAATCTATCGAGGTATCCGAATCGGCTCTGACGATGTCTTGGTGGATGTTGGCTGCGGGGACGGTGACGCCGTCATGTTTTGTGCGAAACGGGGCGCCCGGGTCATTGCAGTGGATATCGATCCAGATGCGATAGCGAGACTTGAACCGCGTCTGGCGAATTCTGGCGCAGGCAGTTATGCGGCTTATGTAAGTAACTCAACTCCTTTGCCTATCGATGACGCTACCGCAACTCTGGTTATCTGTTCAGAGGTGTTGGAACACGTAGAGGATCCCGAAAAAGTGCTCGCCGAGATATTCCGGATAGGCAAGCCAGGCGCGCGATATTTGCTCACAGTACCCGATCCCTTACAGGAAAACATGCAGAAGCATGTGGCTCCGGAGTCTTATTTTCAAAGGCCAAATCATATTCGCATCATCGAAAGGCAGCAGTTCGTTGACATGGTTAAAAATGCTGGCCTTGTTGTCGAGGAAAAGGCCTATTACGGATTTTATTGGGGAATGTGGTGGGCGCTTTTCTGGGCATGCCAAGTCGATCTTGATAACGTCAGTCATCCAATACTCGACAACTGGAATGCCACGTGGAGGGCCTTATTGAAATCCAAGCGTGGTATCGAGCTTAAATGGCAGTTGGACCAGTTTATGCCAAAGAGCCAATTGATAGTCGCACGCAAACCGTCAACGACTGAATCCCCATAAAGGCTGATCATGGCTCTGCCTTTTGAAGAGCAAAAACTCGTGACGGTATTGAGTCACGAGTTTTTTTTACAACATTGGGTCAAGCGCGACCGTAAACATCGTCGAAGCGAACAATATCGTCCTCACCAAGATAGCTGCCTGACTGCACTTCGATCAACTCAACAGGAACCTTGCCGGGGTTACGCAACCGGTGAACGCTGCCCAGTGGTATGTAGGTGCTCTGATTCTCACCCAACAAGAATACTTTGTCGTCGCACGTGACTTCGGCTGTGCCTGACACAACGATCCAGTGTTCCGCGCGATGGTGATGTTTTTGCAGGCTCAGAGAAGCTCCGGGCTTTACGACAATGCGCTTGACTTGGAAGCGGGCGCGGGCTTCAAGCGAGTCGTAGCTGCCCCATGGACGGTGCACAACTCGATGAAAGAGGTGTTCGCTGCGATTGGATTTTTTCAGCAAATCAACCACCTGTTTGATGTCCTGGGCAGCTTCTCTGTGTGCA
>CAIKJM010000539.1 GCA_903827735.1 uncultured Rhodanobacter sp.
AGCAAAAGAGCGGCCGACCCCAAAAACCGCCGCGACTAACGCGTGCCCCTCAGTCGCGACCGAGCAGCGCGCTCAGTGCAGCCAGCTCAGCGTCGCGTCAGCGCCATCATGCGCAGTCTTCGACAGCAGCACACGGCCGCCCGCAGCAAGATTGGCAGCCAGCGCGCTCAGCGGTACCGACGCTTTGACGTCGAGCAGCACGCCATCGTTCTGCGCGCCGATCGTGCTGACGCTGCTGACAGAAGGATCCGCGCGCAGCGTGGATAGCAGGCTGGCGTAATCCATCGCGGATTTAAGGCCATCGACCCAGACCTTGCCTTCGTTGACGCCGGAGCCGATCACATTGAGCTGCTTGCCGAGGCGATCAACCATGCCATTGCCGGCGTCGCGCAGCACCGCGTCCTCGGTCGCGCCCTTGTTACTCCAGGTCTGCGGCTGGCCGCCCGAAATCAGCGTCCACGAGGCGCCACCGTTGTGCAACTTGCCCACCAGCACCAGGCCCGTGTGGTACTGCTGATTGATCGCCGCCAGTGTGGCGGGGTCGGCCGCCGCAGCTTTGCCGGCATCCGGTGGACTGCTGGCGTCGGGATAGGTGACATTGGTGCCGCGCGCGCTGGCCGAGGACGCCAGGCTGCCCAGCGAGGATTGATCGAACAGCTTGCCGTCCGCGCCCTCGACCAGCAGCAGCACCGGCGGCTTGACGCCTGCGCTGGGTACGCCAAGCGTCGCTATCAGCCGGCGAATCGTGCCCGGCTCGAAATCCACCTCCAGGCTGATGCCGGTGGCGGAGCGCTGGTACTGATACTTGCGCACCAACGACGCCGCGTTCTTGGTGGCATCGGCGTAACCGGGGTTGCTGCGCAGATCCTGGCCACCGGCGATCCGTGCCAGCACCTGCCCCAGCGCGGTGGTGAAGGCGATATCGCGCTGGGCATCGCTGACGTCGTTGACCGGCACAATGACCGAATACGGCGAGCCCTGTGCCTGCGAGCGCAGCGGCGACAGCACGGCAAGACCGAACAGCAGGGTGATGAGGAGCAGGCGTGACAGGCGCATGGTTTGGATATCTTCGAACGGGGAAATCCCTGGGGAAGTCTGCCCAATCGCGCCGCCAGCGTCTATCGGCAGCTTGCCCGGTCTTCCCATGTCGCCCAGTGCCGCCCTGACATAATGCTAAACTGCACGGCTTAATCCACGCCGGTTTATGCCATGTCTGACGCCCTCACCTACCGCGCCGCCGGCGTGGATATCGACGCCGGCAATGCCGTGGTCGAACGCATCAAGCCCCTGGTCAAGCGCACTTTCCGTCCGGAAGTGATGGGCGGGCTTGGCGGTTTCGGCGGACTTTTCGACCTTTCGGGCAAGTATAAAGAACCGGTATTGGTCTCCGGCACCGATGGCGTGGGTACCAAGCTGAAGCTGGCGCAGATTCTCGGCCGCCACGACACCATCGGCATCGACCTGGTCGGCATGTGCGTCAACGATGTGCTGGTGCAGGGCGCCGAGCCGCTGTTCTTCCTCGACTATTTCGCCACCGGCAAGCTCGATGTGGAAACCACCGTGGCCGTGGTCGGCGGTATCGCCAGGGGCTGCGAGTTGGCCGGCTGCGCACTGATCGGCGGCGAAACCGCCGAAATGCCCGACATGTATCCACCGGGCGAATACGATCTGGCCGGCTTCACCGTGGGTGCGGTCGAGAAATCGCAGATGCTCGGCGGCGAGACGATCGTCGCCGGTGACGTGATTCTCGGCGTGGCCTCCAGCGGCCCGCACTCGAACGGCTATTCGCTGATCCGCAAGATTCTCGACCGCGCCGGCAGCCCACTCGACCTCGACGTCGGCGAGACCACGTTGGCCGATGCGCTGATGGCGCCGACCACTATCTATGTGAAGCCGATTCTGGATCTGCTCAAGCAAGGTACGGTTCACGGCATGGCCCACATCACCGGCGGCGGACTGAAGGAGAACATCATCCGCGTGGTGCCCGAAGGTCTGGGCATTGCACTGGACGCCAGCACCATCGTGCTGCCGCCGGTATTCGACTGGCTGATGCGCGAAGGCAACGTGGCACGCGAGGAGATGTGGCGCACGTTCAACTGCGGCATCGGTTTCACCGTGATCCTGCCGCGCGACGCGGCAACCGCCGCTAGCGCGCTGCTGCAGAAGCACGGCCTGGCCAGCTCGATCATCGGCGAAGTCGAGCCGGCTCGCGGCGACGAGCGCGTGCGCATCGGCTGAGCGCGCGATCGATGTCTACACGAAAACAGCACTGGCGCGTCGCCGTGCTCGCCTCCGGCCGCGGCAGCAATTTTGCGGCGCTGCTGCTGGCGCGCGAGTGTGGCGACGTGCCGATCGAGTTCGTGCTGGTCGCCAGCGACAAGGCGAACGCTGGCGCGCTAGCGCTTGCCGAATCGGCCGGCGTTCCGACGCTAGTACTCGATCCACGCCAGTATCCCGATCGCCGCGCCTTCGATCTTGAGCTGTTTGGCCGCCTGGCCGAAAGCGGCGCCGAGCTGCTGGTGATGGCCGGCTTTATGCGGATCATCGATGGCGAAGCGCTGACGCCGTGGATCGGCCGGATGATCAATATCCATCCCTCGCTGCTGCCCAAATACCGCGGCCTGCATACGCACCGTCGCGCGCTCGAGGCCGGCGACAGCGAACACGGCGCCAGCGTGCATTACGTCACCGCCGAGCTGGACGGCGGCCCGGTGATTGCGCAGGTACGCATGGCCATCGCGCCGGAGGACGATGAGCAGCGGCTGGCCCAACGTCTGCTGCCGCTGGAACATCGGCTGCTGGTCGCGGTGGTCGCCGATATCGCCGCTGGCAGGCTTGAACTCAAGGAAGACACCGTGCAATTCGAAGGGCGAGCGCTTGTACAGCCGCTGCAGTGGATCAACGACAGCTTGGTCGTCGCCGGCTGATCTGCACGGCCTGTTCAGGAAAGCTGCGCAAAACTTAGCGCATGAAAACTCTCTCTCGCATCCCTGCTATCGCCGCCGGTCTCGCGCTGGCCCTCGTCACTGGCACCGCGCTGGCCGCTGCGCCACAGCCTTTCACTGCGCATTACCAGGTGCTCAGCGACGGACAGCCGGTTGGCGATGCCACCGTCAAACTCAGCACGGCCGGTAACGGCGAATATTCCTACAGCAACTCCAGCAAGGGTACCGGCGGCATGGCCGCCATGATGGGCGCGAGCTCGGAGGAAACCACGCGCTTTCGCTGGCAGAACAACGTGCCTGCCACGGTCAGCTACGACTACAAGTTGCAAAGCTCCTTCAAGAACAAGCAGCGCCACATGAGCGTAGATCCGGCAACGGGCAAGGTTACTGTGGACGAGGGCAAGGGTCCGAGCAGCTACGCCGCCGTTCCGGGCATGGCCGATCGCAATAGCTTGCCGCTGGCGATTGGTCTGGCGCTGGTCAGCGGCAAACAGTCGGTCACCGTGCCAGTCGGCGTGCGTCAGGGCGTCGAGCAGCAGCAGTACAAGGTCACCGGCACCGAAGCGGTGCAGGTGCCGGCCGGCAAGTTCAAGGCCGAAAAGGTCGCACGCAGCGATGACGGCAGCAAGCGCTTTGACGCCTGGTACGTGCCGCAAAAATACCCGGTGCCGGTGAAGATCACGCAGGCCGACGGCGGCGACCTCACCTTGCAGTTGGTCAGCTTCAGCCGTCCATAAGAATCCGGGTGGCTCGATAAGAAAAGGCCGCGTCAGCGGCCTTTTCTTATGATCGCTGCAGCCAGCCGATCAGTTCGGCAGTCGACGAATCTTGGCGCCGAGCACGCCGAGCTTCTCTTCGATGTTCTCGTAGCCGCGATCGATGTGATATACCCGATCGACGACGGTGTCGCCGGTAGCCACAAGTCCAGCCAGCACCAGACAGGCCGACGCGCGCAGGTCGGTGGCCATGATCGGCGCGCCGCTCATTTCCTTCACGCCCTTGACCACGGCGGTGTTGCCTTCGAGATGGATGTCCGCACCTAGCCGCTGCAGCTCATGCGCGTGCATGAAGCGGTTCTCAAACACGGTTTCCGTGACTACGCCGGTGCCTTCGGCCACGCAGTTGAGCGCGGTGAACTGGGCTTGCATGTCGGTCGGGAAAGCCGGGTACGGCGCGGTGCTAATGTCCACCGCCTTTGGCCGGCGGCCCTGCATATCCAGTTCGATCCAGTCCGGGCCGGTGGAAATGTGCGCCCCGGCTTCTTCGAGCTTCAACAGCACGGCGTCTAGCGTGTCGGCGCGCGCATGACGGGCGCGCACCTTGCCCCCGGTCATCGCCGCGCCAACCAGGAACGTGCCGGTTTCGATGCGATCGGGCAGCACTTCGTATTCGGCGCCGTGCAGACGCTCTACGCCGTGGATGATCATGGTGGAACTGCCCGCGCCTTCGATCTGCGCACCCATCGCAATCAGACAGTGGGCCAGATCGACCACCTCAGGCTCCTGCGCCGCGTTCTCGATGATCGTCGTGCCCTGCGCCAGCGTCGCCGCCATCATGATGTTTTCGGTACCGGTGACGGTGACCATGTCCATTAGGATACGCGCGCCCTTGAGCCGTTTGGCCCTGGCCTTGATATAGCCGTTTTCGACCGTGATTTCCGCACCCAGCGCCTGCAGGCCGCGGATATGCTGATCAACCGGACGCGAGCCGATGGCGCAGCCGCCGGGCAGCGACACTTCGGCCTGACCGAATCGCGCCACCAGCGGTCCAAGCACGAGGATCGAGGCGCGCATCGTGCGCACCAGATCGTATGGCGCTACGCAGGTACTGGTGGTACGCGGGTCGACGTGCATCTTCATGCGGTCGTCGAGCACCAGCTGCACGCCCATCTGACCCAGCAGTTCAATAAAAGTCGTTACGTCATGCAGGTGCGGCACGTTGCCGATGCTGACAG
>CAIKJM010000540.1 GCA_903827735.1 uncultured Rhodanobacter sp.
ATTGGCTTGCCGGAATCCCACGCAATGACCCAGTTACCCACGCTCACGGACGAGGCGATGTTGGACCAGCTGCAGCAGGCAGCGTTTGGCTACTTTCTCGAAACTGTGAACCCGGACAACGGCCTGGTGGCCGATACCTCGCGGGAAAACTCGCCGGTCAGCATTGCCGTGGTTGGCTTTGCGCTGTCGTGCTATCCGGTCGCCGTGGAGCGGGGCTGGATAAAGCGCGCCGACGCGATAAAACTCAGCGTGGCCGCGCTGCGCTTTTTCCGCGACAGCGACCAGAGCGGCGCGCCCGATGCCACCGGCTACAAGGGCTTTTACTACCACTTCCTGGACATGAAAAAGGGCACGCGGGTGTGGCAGTCCGAGCTGTCGATGATCGACACCGCGCTGCTGATCGCCGGCGCGCTGACGGCGGGCCAGTACTTCACCGCCGACACGCCGCAAGAAATTGAGCTGCGCGAGCTAGTCGATTTTCTCTACCGCCGCGTCGACTGGCTGTGGTCGCAGGACGGCGGCGGCACTATCCGGCAGGGCTGGAAGCCGGAAAGCGGCTTTCTGCACTACGGTTGGGAGGGCTACAGCGAAGCGATCGTGCTGTACGCCATGGCGATGGGTTCGCCCACCCATCCGATCAGGGCCGATTGCTACACCGCGTGGACGGCGACCTACCAGTGGGAAAACCTCTACGGCCACGATTATCTGTACGCCGGCCCCCTGTTCGTGCATCAGTTTTCGCATGCGTGGGTGGATCTACGCGGCATCCGCGACCCGTTTATGCGCGAAAAGAACTCCGACTACTTCGAGAACAGCCGCGCCGCCGTCTACATCCAGCGCCGCTACACCCAGCTCAACCCGCACGAGTTCGTTGGCTATGACGAAAACTGCTGGGGCCTGTCCGCCTGCGACGGTCCGACCGACGGGCAGCTGGACACCATCAGCCCCGACCACCGCCTATTCGGTTACGCCGGTCGCGGCGTGCCGTATGGCCCCGACGACGGCACGCTGTCTGCGCCGGCCGTGCTGGCCTCGCTGCCGTTCGCGCCGGAGCTGGTCATGGAAGCGATGCGCAACATGCTCAATCGCTATCCGCAGATGATGGTCGACAACCGCCTGGCCAGCAGCTTCAACCCTTCGGTGCCGATCGACGGCCAGCCGTGGATTTCCAACGGCTATTACGGGCTCGATCAGGGCGTCGTAGTGATGATGATCGAGAACCACCGCAGCGGCCTGATCTGGCAGTTGATGCGCAGCAACCCATATATAGGCGACGGATTGCGTCAAGCCGGCTTCGAAGGCGGCTGGCTGCAACCCTCTGCGCCCGAAGGAGCACACTGATGTCGCCGCCGTTCGATGCCACTATCACCACGCCGCAGGACGCGTGGGAAGACAAGCGCGTCGCCGATCTGCATCCCGAAGCGTGGGCCAATCCCAAGCCGGCCGATCGCTATCAGCTGGTCATCATCGGCGCCGGCTCGGCCGGCGTCGCCGCGGCCGAGCTGGCTATCGCCATGGGCTTGAAGGTGGCGCTGATCGAGCGTCACTTTATCGGCGGCACCTGCCTCAACACCGGCTGCGTGCCGTCCAAGGCGCTGATCCGCACCGCACGGCTGTACGCCGACATGCGCAACGCGGCGCGTTACGGCGCCAAGGTCGACCATATCGAGGTCGACTTCACCGCCGTGATGGATCGTGTGCGGCGCATCCGCAGCCATCTCAGCGGCGGCTCCTCGGTGCGACATATGGCCAAGCTTGGCGTCGACATGTTTTTCGGCAACGTGCGCTTTGCCGGCGACGACACGCTGATGGTCAACGAGCTCACGCTGCGATTCGGCAAGGCGCTGATCGCCACCGGCACGCGTCCGCACATTCCGGATGTGCCAGGCCTGCGCGAGGCCGGCTTTCTCACCAATGCCACCGTATTCAACCTCACCGAGCTGCCCAAGCGGCTGCTGGTGATCGGCGGCGGCCCGGTGGGCTGCGAGCTGGCCCAGGCGTTTCGCCAGCTGGGCTCCAAAGTCACCATCGTGCAGGACAAGCCGCTGTTTCTCGAACGCGAGGAGCGCGACGCCGCGCAGATTCTCTCCGACGCGTTCGGCCGCGACGGCATCGAGGTGCGCCTCAACACCACCGCCACGGCGGTACGCACGGAGAACGGCGCCAAGCAGGTGGACCTGATCAGCGCCGATTACAAAAGCACCATCGAGGTCGACGCCATCCTGACCGGCGTGGGCCGCGTGCCCAACGTGCAAGGTCTGGATCTTGAAAAGGCCGGCATCAAGTACGACGCCATCAAAGGCGTCACCGTCGACGATTTTCTGCTCACCAGCAATCCGCGCGTCTACGCCGCCGGCGACGTCTGCCTGCAGGACCAGTACACCGACACAGCGGCGGCTTCTGCACGCATCGTGGTCAACAACGCTTTCATGCGCGGGCGCATGCGCCTGAGTGAGCTGGTCATCCCGTGGTGTACGTATACCGATCCGGAAATCGCCCACGTCGGCCTGTACGTGCGTGAGGCCAACCGCATGGGCATTCCAATCAAGACGTTTACGGTGCCAATGCACCAGATCGATCGCGCGGTCGCCGACAGCGAAGAGGGTGGCTTCGTCAAAATCCACGTGCGCGAGGGCACCGATACCATTCTCGGTGCCACCATCGTGGCGCGCCATGCAGGAGAGATGATCAATGAGATCACCTTGGCCATGGTCGCCAAGATCGGCCTGACCACGCTGGCGCGGGTGATCCACGCGTATCCGACGCAGGCCGAGGCGATTCGCGAGGCGGCCAAAGCCTACGGCCGCACGCGCATCACTTCACGCCTGCGCGCGCGCCTGCAGAAATGGCTGGCGCGCACGGCCTAGCAAGTTGTTGCGATCACGCCGGCTTATCGACGCCGTGAATAGACTGTGCACTCGAAGCAACCCGAATTCTTCCTCTCCCCAAACAGTACGTAAAAGGACATCCGATGGAACTTGGCATGGTGGGTCTCGGCAAAATGGGCGCCAATATGGCGGAACGCCTGATCAAGGGCGGGCACAAGGTGATCGGCTTTGATCCGAACGCCGACGCGCGCACGCTGCTCGTGTCCAAGGGCGCCGGCGAAGCCGATTCGCTCGAAGCGCTGGTCAAAGCGCTGCCCGCGCCGCGCGTGGTCTGGGTGATGGTGCCGTCGGGCAAGATCACCGACGACACAGTCGACACGCTGTACAAGCTGCTGTCCGAAGGTGACACCGTGATCGACGGCGGCAACTCCAATTACAAAGATACGCAGCGTCGCGCCGCCTCGTACGTCGACAAGAAGATCAACTACGTCGACTGCGGCACCAGCGGCGGCGTCTGGGGTCTGGCCGAGGGCTACAGCATGATGGTTGGCGGCGACGAGAAAGTCGTCGACGCGATCAAGCCGATCTTCGAAACGCTGGCGCCGGGCAAGGATAAGGGCTGGGGCCGCGTCGGTCCGGTCAGCTCCGGCCACTACACCAAGATGGTTCACAACGGCATCGAGTACGGCATGATGCAGGCGTATGCCGAGGGCTTCTCCATCCTCAAGCACAAGACCGAATTCGGCCTCGACCTGAAACAGGTCGGCGAAATCTGGCGCTACGGCAGCGTGGTGCGCTCGTGGCTGCTCGACCTCACCACCGATGCGCTGGGCAAGAACCCCGACATGAAAGGCATCGCGCCGTACGTGGTCGATTCCGGCGAAGGCCGCTGGACTGTCGACGCGGCGATGGAGCTGAGCGTATCCGCCCCGGTCATCACCTTGTCGCTGATGGAGCGCTACCGCTCGCGCGATAACGACTCGTTCGCCGACAAGCTGCTGGCGTCGATGCGCAACGAATTCGGCGGCCACGAGATCAAGAAAGAAGGTTGATTAAACCCGGCCCGGCGTTGACTAAACGCTGGCGTTGGAACGTAGGTTGGCGCTGAGCAAAGCGAAGCCCAACAGTGGCTAGGTAGAGTCGTTATGGACTGCCTAGCGTCTGTTGGGCTTTTTGTTGGGCATCGCTACGCTCAGCGCCAACCTACCCAGCCGCTCCGTATCGCCGGTTCAACTCAACTTATCCAGAGCATCGCCCTTGTGCATGGCGACGGCACCGGTCTTCTCGCTTTTCACTTCATATTGCGGCTCGTCTTCGCTGCAACGGCGGGTGCGACCCATGAAGTCGCAATCTTTCACGTGCACCTTGATGACCTTGCCGGAGACGTGACCCACGTCGGAATTCCAGCGCACGTGGTCACCGATCTTGAATTTATGTTTCATGAGGTTCTGCGCTCGATAAAAACGGAAGAGTGCAGATAATTGAACAGAGTGCATGTGCAGCCGAAATCACGAGATGCCGGGTCGCGCCGTTGTGGTGAGCGTCAAACCCATCACCACCTCCGTCCGTTTCAGTACGACGCATTTCATGCGGCGCCTCCATATCTTAAAACCCCATGCGTTTGTACATGCCCAGCGCAACGACGATTTTCCTTAAGCTTTGCAGCATTAAAACGGTCCCGCCGTTTTCGCGCGAAAATTGCACACACGCTTCGACAAGCCGGCGGCCAACGCCAAGGCCGCGGCCACGCTCCAGCACCACGAGCTTGCAGAATTTGAATACCTGCGGCGAGAGTTTTCGCACGGCCACGACGCCCAGCGGCTGACTGTCGATCAGCGCGAAGAATATCGAGCCGCCACTCGCGATATAAAAAGCCTGCGGGTCATCCATCACACGCTGATCTTCCGGCTCGGGGTCGCTGCCGGTCATTTGCTTCAGCCACCGCACCCAAAGCTCGGCAAACGTGTGGCGATACGCTGGGCTGAAAGGGACGATCTGCACATTGCTCGACATGGCAAACTCCCGGTTGAGTTCAACACCGTAGCAGTGCCGTGCGCGATCTAGCGTTACGTGGAAAGTCCGTTGCCCTGCCGGTACGTGGCGGCGCCAAAGGGCGCCGCCACGAATTCCGGCAACAGCTCAGCCGCCTCCGAAAAGCCCTGCAGGCTCGGATAGCGAGCGGCTGGCACGATTTCGGGCAGCATTTCCTGGGTAAATTTCCACGCAACGGCGGTGGTAATGCCGGCTTGATCGATTGTCTTGCCGGCAACAGCTTGGGCCTGATCACGAAAGGCCGATTCAAGCGCATCGTAAGCGGCCAGCAGCTGGCCGGTGACGCGTTCAACCCACGGCGCGTACTGTTTCTCCGTCGGCCGCAGCTTGCGTTCGTAAACAATCTGCACGCTTTTCTCGCAGGCGGCCAGCGCCAGTCCGATAAGGCACAGCGAATGCCGCAACGCCGCCGCTTCCGTCGGCATCAGGCTCTTGCCGTTGCCGGCTATCGCTTCGGCGTATTGCAGGATCAGCGTCGAATCGATCAGCACCTCGCCGTCATCGCAGATCAGCGTCGGTGCTTTCACCAGCGGGTTGATCCGCTGAAACTCGTCGAAGCCTCCGAACACCGACAGCGACTGATGCTCGAACCCGATGCCAAGCAGCTGCAGCGAGATCGCCACCCGGCGGACGTAGGGTGAGTCGAGCATGCCGATGAGTTTCATGAGGATTCCTCTGCTAAACATGATGGGTAATGCACAGCTGTCAGTACAGCAAACGATCAAGCGATATCGATTACCGAAGTTCGAGCGCGCCCAAAGAGATTAAAAGCCTACCCAGCTCCTTATTGCTGCGTACGTGAATCAGCGGCCTTTTGCCATGAGCACAAGCGTTGAAAATCAACGGATGTAACCGGGAAGGGAATCGCCAGATAATTTTCAGCAAGGTGGGCAGGATAAGTATTTCAGGACAGCTTGCCGGCAGGCCTGGCCGTGATCGGAAGAGATAAGGCATGTTCCGTTTCAGCGCGCGCCACAAACAGACCGGTCGTGAGTAGTCGAGAAACACAACCACATCAGCGGCCTCCAGAATGACCTGAGAGACGCCGTCAACGACCCAGCTCGGCGCGCTCGCTATGGCCGATTCTTGCTGACTGCGCTCCGCCTTTGGTGTAGTCACCCATCCCGGCTTCCACACGATCATATCGAGACCTATATACGGCATGCCCACATTTGCGGCTAATTGTTGGGCAAAACGTGTTTTGCCAGAACCGGCGTTTCCAGTGACCAGAATCCGGCGCGCGTCTTTTAGCTCGCATACCTGCGTAAGCTGTTGTTGCAACGGCTCTCGATGATGTCGGGATGGCGTGAGCAATGTGCGCCGCGGGGGCTTTTCGTTTTGAACAACGGAGTTCTTCACATCGTTATCCCTGTTTGCGATACGCGCGGCTGGATATCGATATCGAATTCTTATCCGGATCTTTGGCGTTCGCGAACGCGTATCCGTTGGCTTGATGGGTGCTTCCGAACGCCAGCCCCAGGGCGGGGCTCTTTGCCTTGAATGCTTCGACATCTTCCACGGCAAAGACCAACTTTACCGCGACCTGTCCGAGCTTCAGGCTTTTCGCTGCCTGATGAATAAGGATGACCGAGCCACCGTCCGGCGAGCTCAGCTCGATCAAACCTTCAACCTCTCCACTCGACGTCAGTCCGAAATATCTCTGATAGAAGTCGGCCGTTCTCCCCATATCCCTGACGTAGATCATGATGGCGTGGAGTGTTGGTGGCATCGGCGTTCTCGCTATGGCGGATGTTTGAGTTTTCGACCGTAAGTTGGTTGTCTTTCGCGGCGTTCAGCGTTTAACCTAACCGCAGCAGCCTTCTTACCGCTGGTAAGTTCCGTCGGCTGATCTCCGGACTTATTTCCGTCCCATCCAGGCGCGCCAGCACCCGGCCGTCGTTGAGGGTTTTCAGTCCCAGCAGTCGCGCCGGTGGCACGAGGCAGTTGCGGTGCAGGCGGATAAGCTGGTTCGGATAGGTTTCTTCCAGCTGGCGCAGCGATTCCTCGATCAGCAGCTCGCCGCGGCGGTGCTGCACGACGACGTATTTCTCGTCGGCGAGAAGGTAGATCACTTCGTCCAGAGCGATGCGCACTTCTTCACCGCGCAGCCGACCGCGCAGATATTTGGTCGGTTCGCGGGTCTGATCGGCGAGCCGGCGCTCCGCGCGGTGCAGGGCATCGCGCAATCGTTCCAGCCGCACGGGTTTGAGCAGGTAATCGACGGCGCCCAGTTCGAACGCCTGCAGCGCGTGCGCTTCGTAGGCAGTGCAGAAGATCACCTGTGGCCGCGCGCGACCGGCGAGGCGCTGGGCCAGCGCGGTACCGTTGAGTCCGGGCATGTTGATGTCGAGCAACAGAATATCGGGCTGCTGTTCACCGATCGCGGCGAGCGCGCTTTCGCCGTCGCCGACGCTGCCGACGATTTCCGTCCCGGCGCATTCACTGAGCAGCGCGGCCATGCGCGCGCGCGCCAGCGGTTCGTCATCGACGATCAGTACGCGCATCGCGGCTTTGCCCGAAGGGTTGAGGCATGGGGAGATAAAGTGTCACAACGAAGCGCTCACCATCAGGTCCGCTCTGTGCGCCGGCTTCCACCCGCGCCAGCGGCCCGTAGCGATAGGCCACGCGCTGGCGCACGTTGTCCAGCCCGTGGCCGTTGCCAGGTTCGGCGGCGGTATCCGGCAGCGGATTGATGATTTCAACGATGAGCATCTGCTTGTCGATCGCGCCGCGCAGCGTCACCTCGCCGCCGCCGATCCGCGGCTGGATGCCGTGGCGAACGGCGTTCTCCACCAGCGGCTGCAGCAGTAAACGGGGCAGTGGGAAAGTTTCCGGCAGCGCGGCGATATCGCGCTGTACGCGCAGACGATCGCCGAGGCGCCATTGCTCGATCGCGAGGTAGCGCTCGATCAGCGCCAGCTCGTCGCCCAGCGTGCCGTCGTCGTTGTTGTGCTGGCCCAGCGCGGCGCGAAACAGTTCGGACAGATCTTCCACCGTGCGCTCCGCCGCATCGGGGTCGACGCGGATCAGCGCCGCCACCGTATTCATGCTGTTGAACAAAAAGTGCGGCCGAATGCGTGCCTGCAGCGCGTCGACCTGCGCGCGCGTCACCGCCGCCAGCCGCGCCTGCCACTGCGCCAGCACATAGAAGTAGCGCAACATCGCCGCGCCGAGCAGCGCCGCGATAGCCACATTGTCACGAACGAAGACTCCGCTGCTATCGGTGCCAAGCTGCATTTGCAGCGCCACATCGAGCCAGCGCGCCACGCTGCTGGCGGCCAGTACGAGCAGCACGATCAGCAGCCACACCGCAGCGTAAGGAAAGTGGCCGGGCAGGCGCTGCAGTAGACCGCGCAGCTTGCACAACGCCACCGCGATCACCAGCGCCAGCCACGTCACGAACAGCATGCCGACGCTGTAACTGGCCCAGTCGCGTTGCCCGGTGCGCGACAGCCACATCACCGTCACCGTGAGCGCGCCGACCACGATCAGTGCGAACAGCGCCGGCAGCTTGCAGAAGTCCGGCAGCGGACTCTGCTCGGCGCGTTCGCGCGGGCGGCTGGCGAGGGTGGGTGGCGTCATGCGGGCAAGTATGCCGCATGAGCGTGGCCGGCTTGATGGGTCCGCTGGCGTCGAACGAAGCGCCTTCGCTGCGGCCTACGTCAGCCGCTGACCCAGCCAGTCGCGCAGGTCGGCAATCTCCTGCGGATTGACCGCGTGCAGCATCGGATAGGTATGCCAGTCGACGTGATAACCCAGCGCCTGCAGCCGGTCGCGCGAATCGAGTCCGCGCTGCAGCACCACCACCGGATCGGCCAGGCCGTGGCCCCAAAAAATGGGTGTGGCCGCATTCGACGCGTGGCGTTCGGCGGCTAGGGTGGTGTGCAGCGGCAGATAGGTCGACAGCGCGATGATGCCGGCCAGCTTCTGCGCATGGCGCAGCCCGGCCGACAGCGCGATGGCGCCACCCTGCGAAAAGCCGGCGAGCAAAATACGTTCGCTCGGTACGCCGCGGCTGTGTTCGCGTGCGATCAGCGTTTCCACCGCGGCAACCGACGCGCGCATGCCGGCTTCATCCTGCTTGGCGTTGAGATCGAACGCGGCGATGTCGTACCACGCGCGCATCGACATGCCGTTGTTGATTGTCACCGGCCGCACCGGCGCGTGCGGAAACACAAAGCGCAGCGCCGGCCAGCCCGGCGCCACCAACTGCGGCACGATCGGCGCAAAGTCATGCCCGTCAGCGCCCAGCCCATGCAGCCAGATCACGCTATGGGTCGGGTTGGCGGCGGTTTCCTGTTCGACGGTCGGCAACGGCATGGGCGGCGCACTTCTGAAAGTAAAACGCGATGGTAGCAGCCGTTGTGCTGTCGTCCGAAGCATGCGTCAGCGCATCGATTCCTGCCGGTTATTTCGCATCGAGCCCCAGCTCCTGCGCGAAGAAGGTCAGCATGATCGCGGTGTTGCCGACGCGCTGGCTGAAGGGTGCACCGATGCCGTGGCCGGCGTTGACGCGCGTCAGCAGCAGAATCGGTCGATCGGAGGTGGTGGCGTTCTGCAGCGCCGCGGTGAACTTGCGCGACTGCCACGGCGCCACGCGCGGATCGTTGGCGCCGGTGGTCATCAGTACGGCAGGGTAAGCGGTATGCGGCTGCACGCTTTGCAGCGGCGAATAGGCCAGCGTGGGTGCGCTCGGCGAACTGTGGTGGGATGTTCACGCCCTCCTTCGGGTCGGC
>CAIKJM010000541.1 GCA_903827735.1 uncultured Rhodanobacter sp.
CTGTGGAACAAACGTTCGCCGTAATCGATGATCGGCTTGCCTTCGCGACCCAGATCCACGCCCAACCACGGCAGGCGCCAGATTACCGGGGCGACCAGGCAATCGACCAAACTCATTTCCGGATTCAAGAAAAATTTAGCGGCCTTAAATAGCGGCAGGCTGGACAACAGATGTTCGCGCAGGCGCTTGCGCGCGGCGTCGGCCGGACGGCCGCCAGCACGAATCAGATCCACTTCGGTCAGCCAGTCTTTTTCGATACGCACGGCGGCCACGCGAATGCGCGCGCGCGACAGCGGATCGATCGGCATCAGCGGCGGATGCGGATAGCGTTCGTCGAGGTATTCGCAAACAACCGATGTGTCGAACAGCGTGAGATCACGATCGACCAGCGTAGGCGTCGTGACATAGGGATTGAGATCGATCAGGTCTTCCGGCGGATTGGCGTGATCCACGATCACGCGCTCATAGCTGACGCCTTTGGCGGCCAGCACGAGTCTTGCCCGATGACACTGGATGTCGTCGGCGGTGGTGTACAACGTCAATACGTTGCGCGAGCGAGCGCTCTGAACCATGCGCGTTTCCCTATCGGTGAGACGACTACGGCGGCCCGTGGCCGCCGCAGTCGGATGATGCCCATCCGGGTGCAATGGACGCCTAGTGGACGTCTTTCCAGTATTCCTTGTTGAGCAGGTAGGCCAGGAAGGTGAAGACTGCCAAAAACAGCACCACCCAGATGCCGTAGTGCTCGCGCTGCAGCGCAGCCGGCTCGGAGGCGTATTGCAGAAAGCTGGTCAGATCGCGCATCGACTGCTGGTACTGCGCCGGCGTCATCGTGCCCGGGTGCGAAATTTCCAGCTTTTCCACCACGTCGGTGGTGCCAGGCTTCATCGTCGCCGTCTGCAGACCCTGCAGTTCGGCCAGCGGAAATGGCATGGCGGCGTTGGGCAACACCGTGTTGTTCCAACCGATCGGGCTGTGCGGATCGAGGTAGAAAGAGTTGAGATAGGTGTAGACCCAGTCCTCGCCTTTCGCACTGACTTCCAGCGACAGATCCGGCGGTGCCTTGCCGAACCACTTGGTCGCCATATCCGCCGGCATGTGCGAGATCACCTGATCATCGAACTTGCCGCCGGTGAAGTTGAGGTTCTGCATCACGTCCTGCTCGGACAGATTCAGATCCTGAGCGATGCGCGAATAACGCACGTACTTCAGCGAGTGGCAGCCGACGCAGTAGTTAAAGAACATCTTGGCGCCGCGCTGCAATGACGCCTGATCGCGCACGCTGGCGCCGGACGACATCAGCTCCGGCTCTTCCGCCGCCTGCACCGAAAAGCTGCCGACCAGCAGACCCAAGGTCACGGCGACCAGGAACAGGAGACTCTTACTGAGGTACCACTGCTTCATCAGGGGCCGCCGTGTCATCAGGATCGTTGAATTAGTCATGCCCGGTCACCCGCTCCGGCACCGGCTTGGTCTTTTCCCAGCCAAAGTGCGTGTAAGCCCACAGGAACGGGAAGAAGCCGAAGTAAATGATCGTCATCAGGCGACCGAACAGGTTTTCCCAAGTGGTGAGATCGACGTTGCCGAACCACTTCGGAATCACCTCGGCGGTGATACCAGTACCCACCGCACCCAGGCCCAAAAAGGCCACTACAAACAGACCCAGCGCCACCTTGTAGCCGGTGCCGCGGTAGCGGATCGAACGAACCTGACCGCGGTCGAACCAGGGCAGGAAAAACAGCACGGCGATCGCGCCGAACATCGCCAGCACACCCCATACCGCCGTGCCGAAAAACGACGGCACCATGCGCACGATCGCGTAGAACGGCGTAAAATACCAGACCGGCTTGATCTCGGCCGGTGTCACCAGGTTGTTGGCCATGATCGAGTTGTCGTGCTCAAGGAACCAGCCGCCGAACGTCGGTGCGAAGAAGATGATGAAGGACGCAATCATCAGCAAAAAGCCGATGCCGACCAGATCGTGCACCGTGTAATACGGATGGAACGGCACGCCGTCCGCCGGCTTGTTCGCATCCCAGCGGTTCCCCTTCGGCCCGTGCTTGATGTCCACGCCATCCGGGTTGTTCGACCCAACTTCGTGCAATGCAAAGATGTGCAGCACCACCAGCAGCAGCAGCACGATCGGCAACGCGATCACGTGCAGCGCAAAGAAGCGGTTGAGGGTGGAGTCGGCCGGCAAGAAGTCGCCCATGATCCACTCGACCAGCGTGTTGCCGATAAAGGGAATCGTGCCGAACAGCGAGATGATCACCTTCGCGCCCCAGAACGACATGTTGCCCCACGGCAGCACGTAGCCCATGAAGGCCTCGGCCATCAGCACCAGAAAGATCAGCATGCCAAGCAGCCAGACCATCTCGCGCGGTTTCTTGTACGAGCCGTACATCAGGCCGCGGAACATGTGCAGAAACACCACCACAAAGAACAGCGAGGCGCCGGTGGAGTGCATGTAGCGAATCAGCCACCCCCACTCCACGTCACGCATGATGTACTGCACCGAGTCGAACGCGCCTGCAGCGCTCGGGTTGTAGTTCATCGTGAGGAAGATGCCGGTGAGGATCTGGTTGACCAGCACCACGATCGCCAGCACACCGAAGTAGTACCAGAGATTGAAATTCTTCGGCGCGTAGTAGGCGCTCATGTGCTTGCGATAGAACGGTGCAAGCCCTGGCGCGCGTTCGCCGACCCAATCGCCGATGTTGCTGAATACGTTGGCCATTACGCAGCCCCTTTCGGATCGACGCCGATCTGGATGGTCATGTCATCAATGAAGTGATACGGCGGTATCTGCATGTTCTTCGGCGCAGGTACGCCCTGATAGACCCGACCGGCCATGTCGTAGCGCGAGTGATGGCAGGGGCAGTAGTAGCCGCCCTTCCAGTTCGGATCGAATGGCTCGGGCTTCATTTCGCCGACGTAACCGGGCACACAGCCCAGGTGCGTGCAGATACCGACCATCACCAGCCACTCGGGCTTGATCGAGCGGGCCTCGTTCTGCGCGTATTTTGGCTGTTGCTGTGCCGAAGCACCGTCGGACTTGGGATCGACCAGGCGAGAATCCTGCGTCGGCAGTGTCGCCAGTTGATCCTTGGTGCGGTTGACGATGAAGACAGGCAGGCTGCGCCAGCCGACGATGAGCTGCTGACCACTCTCGATCTTGGCGAGCGACTGGGTGACCGGAGCACCGGCCGCCTTGGCTCGCGCACTGGGCTCCCATGACTTGATGAAGGGCACCGCCACCGAAACGACCCCGACACCCCCGACCACCGCGGTGGCTGCTGTCAGGAAACGGCGGCGGCCGTGGTCGACAACTTCATTCGCCATCAGGCTCTCCGGAGTGTTCAAAGGTGGGGTTTGGGACCCCTCAAAAATCGCGTTAGTGTAGCGTCAGGCCATCACCCATACAATAAAACCGCATACCCGGCGACGTCGATCCGCCGTGAACTTTCGCCACGACCCGCCGGGACTCTCTTTTCGACATGAAACATGCCGCCGGCACGCTCGCCTTTATCGCCCGCTTCGTTGTCCTGGGGCTAGCGGTAGCGTTCGTGATCGGGCTGTTCTGGCCGGCTAGCGGCGAGCGCCTGCGCGCGCACCTCGGCTTGGCTGTTGCGCGCGTCACGGAACCGGCTAGCCCCACGGCTCCGAGCAGCGCGCCGGTTTCTTACGCCGATGCGGTGGCGATAGCTGCGCCGTCGGTAGTGAACATCTACGCCAATAAGATCGTTACCGAGCAAGCGCTAAAAATGTACAACAACCCTGTGCTGCAGCAGCTGTTCGGCGGCATGCCGACCACCTATCAGCATCGCGAACAGACCCTGGGGTCGGGCGTTATCGTCAGCGCGCAAGGGCAAGGCTACGTACTTACCAACAATCACGTGATCGCCGAGGCAGCCGATATCCAGGTGCTGCTTTACGACGGCCGCATCTCCAAGGCCACGCTCGTCGGTGCCGACGAAGAGACCGATCTGGCGGTGCTGAAGATCGAGGCCAGCAACCTGCCGGTAATCCAGATGGCCGACACGCAGCAGCTGCGCGCCGGCGACGTGGCGCTGGCGATCGGCAACCCGCTGGGCCTCAATCAGACCGTAACCATGGGCATCGTCAGCGCGGTCGGCCGTCAGCTCAACAGCTCCAGCGCGGAGGATTTCATCCAGACCGACGCGGCGATCAACCTGGGCAACTCCGGCGGCGCCCTGATCAATACCAAGGGCGAGCTGATCGGCATCAACACCTTGCTGATCGGAAAGGCCGCCGGTGCCGAAGGGATCGGCTTCGCCATTCCGGTAGCCACCGCACGCAAGGTGCTCGATCAGATCATCGCCAGCGGGCACGTGGTGCGCGGCTGGATCGGCGCCAACTACGCTTTCGTGCCTGTCGCCGCCGACAGCGGGCTTCCGTCGGCGGCGCGCGGCGTGCAGGTCACCGACGTCACGCCTGGCGGCCCCGCAGCCCAGGCGGGCATACAGCCGCGCGACGTCCTGCTGAAGATCGGCAGCGATGACATCCTCGATCCGGCCGACCTGCGCCGGCGCGAGGCCGCCATCAAGCCCGGCAGCACGGTCGAAGTATCCGGCCTGCGCAACGGCAGCCCGTTTCATATCGATGTAACTCTGGTCCAGCGCCCGGCAATGACGAACGCCGCGCCGGTGGTGACCAACTGAGCTTGCATGCCGCAGAACGCGAAATACGTGAGTCAAACGTCGCTCAGCCGGAGCCGTTCGACGAGGACAGCGGCGGGTGTATCGCCGCGCCGTAGCGTTTGCGCAAGGTGCCCACGCGTTCGACATAGACCTGCGTTTCGGCATACGGCGGCACGCCGCTGTAGCGCACCACGGCGCCGGGGCCGGCGTTGTAGGCAGCGGCCGCCAGCTGCTCGTTGCCGTTGAAGTCGTGCAGCAGCAGGCCGAGATAGC
>CAIKJM010000542.1 GCA_903827735.1 uncultured Rhodanobacter sp.
CGCATCTGCCTGGGGGGCAGAGGGTCGTGGGTTCGAATCCCGCCGCCCCGACCAATTCATCGATAAAAAAAGCGCCTTTTCGGGCGCTTTTTTGTTGGCGTAGAAAGGAGTCTTGCCGAAAGCTACGACGATCGGACGCCCATTGGCGGTAACTGCGCGTCAACGCGTGAGTCTGTACGCAGCGCAATCCGGCCGGCAGTCATAAAGCACCCGCGCCGACTGGCTGGCATCAATCATGGCATAGGCCAAACCTTAGCGGCTAATCCAGCGCGCAGGCCGGATCTCAAGCCAGCGCCGTGAAATGCACAGGCTTCAATACACTTCTTTATCAGCCCCATCACGCTGCCAGGGCTATGTTGAGCGCAGCAAGGCGCAACGTTTGTCGTGCGCCGCTTTAAGGAGCAACTGATGCACAAGATTCCTACGGGTACCTGGGTCGTGGTCGCTGACGGCACCCACGCCCGCCTTTTCCACAATGTCGGCAAGGGTGATGCGCTTCGGTTGAAGCAGGAAGACATCATGAAGTTCGATGCGGTTGACGAACAGGGGCAGGGTCCTTCGGGCCACCGTCCAACTGAGGAAAGCCCCGAGCAAAATGACGAGGCAACGTTTGCCAAACAGCTCGTCCATCACCTGAATGCCGCGGCCTTGAAGCAGGAGTTTGAGCATCTTTTCTTGATTGCCGATCCCAAGACGCTGGGCGAGATTCGCCCGCAGCTGCACGTCGAGACAACCAAACGCATCAGCGGCGAGCTGGCCAAGACGCTGACCAATTCGACCTTGGAAGATATCGAGAAGATTCTGAAGGCCAACGATTGATCAAGATATTTGCGTTACCGGTGACGGTCGACTGAAAACGCTGAACCCACAATCCATCAAAAAAGCGCCCTCGGGCGCTTTTTTGATGGAGACAGATCGCAGGGGCAGCGAGCGAGTCGCTCAAGTCCGCACGCTCCTCATGCAAGTTGACGTTGTCTGTGGGCCGAACGACCTCGCTCAATAAAGCACCCGGCTGCGCAACGTCCCCGGTATCGCCGCCAGCTGGCTTTTCAGCGCGGTAGCCTGTGCCTCATCGGCGGTCACATCGATGACGACGTAGCCGACCTCGCTGTCGGTCTGAAGAAACTGGGCGTCCACATTCATATTGCCGCTGGAGAACAGCTCGTTGATGCGTGCGAGCATGCCCGGCACGTTGCGATGGATATGCAGCAGGCGATAGCTGTTGGGGTGCTCGGGCAGCGTCACTTCGGGGAAATTCACCGCCGACAAAGTCGAGCCGTTGTCGCTGTAGCGGATCAACTTGCTGGCTACCTCGATGCCGATATTGTCCTGCGCTTCCAGCGTGCTGCCGCCGATATGGGGGGTGAGGATGACGTTGTCCATACCGATCAGCGGCGAGACGAACGCGTCGTCGTTGCCCTTGGGTTCGACAGGGAACACATCGACCGCCGCACCGGCCAGATGACCGGTACGCAGCGCCTCGGCCAGCGCATCGATATCCACCACGGTGCCGCGCGAGGCGTTGATGAGCATCGCGCCCTCACGCATGGTTGCCAGCTGCTCGGCGCCGATCATCATCTGCGTGGACGGCGTTTCCGGAACGTGCAGGGTTACCACGTCGGCGCGTTCCAACAGCTCGTCAAGGCTGTGCACGGCGCGCGCGTTGCCCAGCGATAGCTTCGCTTCGATGTCATAGAAGATCACCCGCATGCCCAGCCCTTCGGCCAGCACGCCGACCTGGGTGCCGATGTGGCC
>CAIKJM010000543.1 GCA_903827735.1 uncultured Rhodanobacter sp.
ATGGTGCTTTCCGAGACGGTGCAGATCCACGCGGTCATCCATCCGGTGATCACGGTGGAGCGCGACGCGTCGGGCAAGCTGCTGCAGCTGTGCGACGAATCGGACACGGCGCCAGCGCGCCGGCCCGAGTCGGTAATGCATTTCGAGATCGACCGCGTGGCCGACGAGGCCGCGCAGACGCAGCTCAAAGCGCACGTCCAGGCGGCGCTGGACGATGTGCGTTCAGTCGTTGGCGACTGGGCCGCCATGCGCGATATGGCGCTGGCTATCGCTCACGACCTGCCACAGCGCAATCTGCCGCTGGATGCGGCGTCGGTGCATGAAGCCAGCGAGTTCCTGCGCTGGATTGCCGATGACAACTTCACCTTCTTCGGTTATCGCGAATACGAGGTAGCCCAGGCTGACGGCGAGCAGGAGCTGCGCGCTGTCGATGCCTCGGGCCTGGGCCTGTTGCACAAGCAGGAGCGCTCGATTGCGCCACGCTCGCTGCGTTCGCTGAGCGGCAACGAGCTGCCGCAGTCCGGCGCCACCGACGCAATCATTCTGACCAAGACCAACGCGCGTTCGCCGGTGCATCGCGCCGGCCACATGGATTACATCGGCGTGCTGAAGTTTGATGCGGACGGTCGTCCGGTCGCCGAGCAGCGCTTCCTGGGCTTGTTCTCATCCAACGCTTATATGGCGCGACCGCAGGACGTGCCGCTGGTACGCCAGAACGTCGAAGCCGTGCTGGTGCGTTCGGGGCTGAAGCGCGATTCGTATTCCGGCAAGTCCTTGCGGCATGTGCTTGAAGCGCTGCCGCGCGAGGAGCTGTTCCAGAGTACCGAAGACGAGCTGTTCGAAACCGCCATGGGCATTCTCGAACTGCGCCAGCGTGCGCGTACGCGATTGTTTGTCCGTCGCGATCGTTACGGTCGTTTCTTTACCTGTTTGGTGTTTGTGCCGCGCGATCGTTTCAACACCACGGTGCGCGAGCGCATCGCGGCGCTGCTCGGTGCGGCCCTGCACGGCGAGCAGAGCGAGTCGGCCGTGCTGCTCGGTGAAGCGGCGCTGGCGCAGCTCACCATCGTGGTGCGGCCGAAGATCGGCGATGAGTTCTCCTACGATCTGGTCGAGCTGGAACAAAAGGTCGCTGCCATCGTGCGCAACTGGCATGACGAGGTGCGCGATGCGCTGGTGCGCGAGCGTGGCGACCATCAGGGCGTGGTGCTGGCCAACCGCTACGCGCGGCTGCTGCCGGCCGGCTATGTCGAGGACGTGTCGCCCAAGGTCGCTGCGGAGGATATTCATCAGCTCTCGCTGCTGCAGGGCGACAATGTGTTGCGCATGTCCTTCTATCACCCGCCGCAGGCGCCGGAAACGCTGCGTTTCAAGGTGTATCGCAGCGGTGGCGACATCGCGCTGTCCGAAGTGCTGCCGCAGCTGGAGAACCTCGGCCTGCGCGTGCTGACCGAGCATGTCTATGAAATTGCCAGCGAGCCGACGCCGCTGTCGATCCAGGATTTCGAAGTGCAGCCGGCCGGCAAGCTGACCTTTACGGTCGAGCAGGTTGGCGCGCTGTTCGAGGATGCGTTCGAGCAGATCTGGCGCGGCAATGCCGAGAACGACGGCTTCAACCGGCTGGTGCTGGGCGCCAAGCTCAGCTGGCGTCAGATCGCGATGCTGCGCGGCTACTGCAAATACCTGCTGCAGGCCGGCGCGACGTTCTCGCAGGCGTACATGGAGGACACGCTCAACCAGTATCCGGCGATTGCCGGCCTGCTGGTGGAACTTTTCCTGGCCAAGTTCGATCCGCAGCGCGAGAGCCTGTCGGCGGATGACTTGAAGGCATCCAGCGATACGCTGGTGGTCGAGATGGCGGCGCTGATTCCAGCGTCCGTGCAGGACGCGCATCCCAGCCTGATTACCGATCTGGCCAGCGCGCTGTCGCTGCCGCGCGCCGAGCAGGTGACGGTGCTCGAGGACGCCATCGGCGTGCTGCTGGAAAACGTCGCCAGCCTCGACGAAGACCGCATTCTGCGCAGCTTCGTGGCGGTGATCCGCGCGACCTTGCGCACCAGTTTCTTCCAGCGCTGGGACGGCGAGCACCGCGGCTACATCAGCTACAAGCTCGATTCGCACAAGGTGCCCGAGCTGCCCAAGCCGGTGCCTTACCGCGAGATATGGGTGTGCGCGCCGCGCGTCGAGGGCATCCATCTGCGCTTTGGCGCGGTCGCCCGCGGCGGCCTGCGCTGGTCCGACCGGCGTGAGGATTTCCGCACCGAGGTGCTGGGTCTGGTCAAGGCGCAGATGGTCAAGAACACCGTCATCGTGCCGGTTGGTTCGAAGGGCGGCTTCTTCGTCAAGAAGGCGCCGGTCGGCGGCGATCGCGATGCGCAGCTGGCCGAGGGCATCGCCTGCTATCGCCTGTTCATCAACGGCCTGCTCGACATTACCGATAACCTGATCGAAGGCAAGGTGGTGAACCCGCACGACGTGGTGCGCCACGACGCGGATGATCCGTATCTCGTGGTCGCCGCCGACAAGGGCACCGCGACGTTCTCCGATATCGCCAACGCGATCTCGATCGAGCATAACTACTGGCTGGGTGACGCGTTTGCGTCGGGCGGCTCCAACGGTTACGACCACAAGGGCATGGGCATCACCGCCAAGGGCGCATGGGAGTCGGTCAAACGCCACTTCCGCTCGCTCGGCCGCGATTGCCAGACGCAGGACTTCACTGTCGTCGGCATCGGCGACATGTCGGGCGACGTGTTCGGTAACGGCATGCTGCTGTCGCGGCATATCAAGCTGGTGGTGGCGTTCGATCACCGCCACATCTTCTTCGACCCGAATCCGAACGTCGAAACGTCCTTCGTCGAGCGCGAGCGCATGTTCAAGCTGCCGCGCTCGAGCTGGGACGACTACGACCGTTCGCTGATTTCCGCCGGCGGCGGCATCTATCCGCGCAGCGCCAAGTCGATTCCGCTGACGCCTGAAGTGCGCGCCGTGCTCGGCATCAAGGCGGACGTAGCGCAGATGGCGCCGACCGATCTGCTCAGTGCGATCCTCAAGGCGCCGGTCGACCTGCTGTGGAACGGCGGCATCGGCACCTACGTCAAGGCCAGCAGCGAGACGCACGCGGACGTCGGCGATCGCGCCAACAACGCGCTGCGCGTCAACGGTGCCGAGCTGCGTTGCAAGGTGGTGGGTGAGGGCGGCAACCTGGGCATGACCCAGAAGGGCCGCATCGAGGCGGCGCAACACGGCGTGCTGCTCAATACCGACTTCATCGACAACTCCGCCGGCGTGGATACGTCAGATCATGAAGTCAACATCAAGATCCTGCTCAACGACGCGGTTCAGCGCGGCGAGCTGAGCGAGGACGCGCGCAACAAGCAGCTCGCCGCGATGACCGACGAGGTCGGTCAGCTGGTGCTGTTCGACAACTATCGGCAGAACCAGGCGATCACCTTGATGGAGCACCAGTCGGTGCGTCGCATCGGCTCACTGGCGCATTTCATTCGCACGCTGGAAGCCGAAGGCTTGCTCGATCGCCAGGTGGAAAACCTGCCCAGCGAGGCCGAGCTGACCGAGCGCAAGACGCGCGGCGTCGGCATGACCCGGCCCGAGCTGTCGGTGCTGCTGTCGTACGACAAGATCAAGCTGTATCAGCAGCTGCTCGATTCGGACGTGCCGGAAGATCCGTATCTGTCGAAGGAGCTGGTGCGCTATTTCCCCGAGCCGCTGCACCAGAAATACGCCGAGCACATGCAGCGCCATCGCCTGAAGCGCGAGATCATCGCCACGGCGGTAACGAACTCGACGATCAACCGCATGGGCGCCACCTTCATGATGCGCATGCAGGAGGACACTGGCCAGCGCCCGGCTGCGATTGCCAAGGCGTATACGGCGGCGCGCGAAATCCTCGACGCGCGTGAACTGTGGGCGCAGATCGAAGCGCTCGACAGCCAGGTCGCCGAGGACACGCAGATCGATGCGGTGATGCAGATCTGGTCGCTGCTGCGTCACCTCACGCGCTGGCTGCTCAACCGCCCCGGCGGCACGCTGGATATCGCCGACAACGTCGAGCGTTATCAGGCCGGCGTGTCCGAGTTGCGTCAGGCGCTGCCCGACGTGCTGACGCCGACCGGCAAAGGCGATTTCTCCGGTAATCAGGAGAAGTGGGAAGGCTTGGGCTTGCCGGCCGAGCTGGCGCTGCGTTTGGCGCGTATGCCGGTGCTGCGTGCGGCGCTGGATATGGTCGAAGTGGCTCAGCTCAGCGGTCGTCCCATCGCCAAGGTCGCGCAGGTTTTCTACGAGCTGGGCGAGGCGCTGGATCTGGAGTGGCTGCGCGACCAGATCGAGGCGCTGCCGGTGGAGGGTCACTGGCATGCCCAGGCGCGCGGTTCGCTGCTGGACGAGCTGAACCACCAGCATCGCGCG
>CAIKJM010000544.1 GCA_903827735.1 uncultured Rhodanobacter sp.
GCTGCTGCTTGCCGACCAGGCGGCGTTCCTTCGAGGCACGGGTGGGCTTGGTCGCCAGACGCTTTTTCGGCGGTACCAGCACGTCGCGGATGATCTCGACCAGCCGCTCGCGCACGTCGTCGCGATTGCGGCCCTGATCGCGGAAACGCCGGCCCTGGATCACCAGCATACCTTCGCTGGTCAGGCGCCGATCGCGACGTGCCAGCAGGCGCTCCCGTATCGCCTCCGGGAGGGACGGCGAGTGGACCACGTCGAAGCGCAGTTCGACCGCGCTCTCCGTGCGGTTCACATGCTGGCCGCCCGGGCCGTCGGCGCGCAGAAAACGCTCGACCAACTCGGATTCCGGCACGCTGATGCTGTGGCTGACGATCAACATGCGCGGAGTCTAGCTGGCGCGCGCGGCGGCTGTCGTCGGCGGATCAGGCAGCGGGGTCACCGCCTCCGCCAGTTCATCATCAAGCGGCGGCAGCGACCAGCCGAAGCGCGCCAGCAGATCGCGGTATTCGCGATCCAGCGCAGCGTCGATGACCATCGGCCGCCCATCCAGCGGATGCGCAAACTGCAGCCGTCGCGCATGCAGCAGCATGCGATGGCAGCTGAAATACTGCTTGTACAAACGGTTGTGATCGCCCCGGCCGTGCTGACAGTCGCCGATGACCGGGTGGTGAATATGCGCCAGATGCTTGCGGATCTGGCGGAAGCGACCCGTGAGTGGCTCAGCGTGCACCAGCGCATAGCGCTGCTGCGGATAGCGGCCCAGCGCGATCGGCACCTCGATCGTCGCCAGTCGTTGATACCGCGTGCTGGCCTCGCGTCGCGGCCCGGTTTCGCGCGAACCCGGCAGCGCATAGTCGATTAGGCCTTCCTCAGGCTCCGGCCAGCCGCGCACCACGGCGAGGTACTGCTTGCGCACCGAGCGCCCCATGAACTGCTCGCCCAGCGCGGCGGCCATCTCGCTGGAGCGGGCGATCAACAGCACGCCGCTGGTGGCGCGATCGAGCCGGTGCGCAAGGTAGACCTTGCCACCGAGCTGCTCGCGCAGCAGGTCGATCAGAAACTCCTCGGCGTTGCCGACCATCTTCGATCGGTGCACCGCCAGACCCGCCGGCTTGTTGACGGCGATCAGCGCGTCGTCCTGATACAGAATCTCGATCATCGACGCCGCTCAGCGCGAGCGCGGCCAGCTAACGGCGAACGCCAGCAGGCCGGCGATGCTTTCGAGAATCGGCGGCAGAGCGCCATGCTGCGGCGCCAGCGTCCACAGCAGCGCTGCGCTGATCATCAGCGAGCTGCCGAGCAGACTGCAGACGATGAGCCGCTGCTGCTGGCGGGCGCTGTCCTGCTGCAGCTTCAGCCACAGTGGATCGGGCACGCTGCGCTGTTCGCCGCGACCGAGCTGGCGCAGCGCGTCGCGCACCAGCTCGGGAAACTGCGGGGCGTCGTGCAGCCACATCGGCAGGCGCTTGCGCACCTCGCGCAGCGTGCGCAGCGGACTGTAGCGTTCGCGCAGGATGCGCTTGAGCACCGGATGCGCCACCGCCCAGATGTCGATGTCCGGATCGAGCATGCGGCCGACGCCTTCGATATTCAGCAGGGTCTTCTGCAGCAGGATCAGCTGCGGCTGCAGCGTCAGCTCGAAGCGCTGAGCGGTGCGGAAAAGCTTGATCACCAGATCGGCGAGTGAAATCTGCGACAGCGGCCGGGTGAAGTAGGGCTCGCACACCGTGCGAATGGCGGCCTCCAGTTCATCGATGCGCAAATGTGCCGGCATCCAGCCTGCTTCCACGTGCAGCTGCGCGATGCGCGCGTAATCACGCTCGAACAGCGCGATGAAATTCTGCGCCAGAAAATACTGGTCGGTTTCCGGCAGCGATCCCATGATGCCGAAGTCGAGCGCGATGAAGCGCGGCTCCTCCAGTCGCGACGGGTCGACCCAGATATTGCCCGGGTGCGCGTCGGCGTGAAAAAAATTGTCGCGAAACACCTGCTCGTAAAACACCCGCACACCCTTGACCGCCAGCTTCTTGCGATCGAGGCCGGCGGCATCGATGGCCGCGACATCGTCGGTGCTGATGCCGTAGACGCGTTCCAGCGTCAACACGCGTTCGGCCGTCAGATCCCAGTGCACGGTCGGCACATACAGATCCATGCCACTGGCGAAATTGCGCTTGAGCAGGCTGGCGCTGGCGCCTTCGCGCTGCAGGTCGAGCTCGTTCTCGAGCATCTTTTCGACTTCGGCCACCACTTCCAGCGGGCGTATCTTGTCGGCCTTCGGATGCCAGCGCTGCGCCAGCTCGGCCAGCGAATGCAGCAGGCGTACGTCGCGCGCGATCCGCTGATCGATGCCCGGCCGCAGCACCTTGACCACCACCTGGCTGCCATCGTGCAGCGCGGCTGCATGCACCTGGGCGATGGAGGCCGAGGCCAGCGGCGTTTCATCGAAATGGCCGTATAGAAGGCCAATCGGCGACTTGAGTTCACGCTCGACGATGGCGCGCGCCTCGCTGCCCGGAAACGGCTCGACCTGATCCTGCAGCAGCGACAGCTCGTCGGCGATGTCCGCTGGAATCAGGTCACGTCGCGTCGACAGCACCTGGCCGGCCTTGACGAAGATCGGCCCCAGCTCGGTCATCGCCAGCCGCAGGCGTTCGCCGCGCGACAGCGGGCCCACGTCCACGCGCGGTTTGGCGGCCAGCGGGCGGAAGAATTTCAGCGGATTGACGCCCTTTTCCTCGCCGACCATTTCGTCGACGCGGTACGCCAGCAAGATCGAGATGACCCGCAGCAGGCCCGGCACCACGCGTAGCGGCATCATGCGGCGCTGCCCTGCAGGCGGCGAACCAGCCGCTGCACGCGCGATTCCAGCCGCTCGCTGCGCTCGCGCAGCGTATCCACGCCGTCGAGAAAGCTTTCGACTTCGCCCGGCGCCAGCGCGAGACGCGACTCCTCGCGCAGCCAGTCGGCGCTGTCTTCGGTCAGATGGGTTGCGGTTTCCTTCGCATGACTGAGCGCCTTGCGTACGGCCTTGGCGATGGGCACGCCGAGCACGTCGCCAAAGGTGCGTGCGAAGGCCTCTTCGAAATCGGGCGCGAAGGTCGTGGCCAGCTTTTCCAGCCGCCGCGCCAGTTCGGCGTCACCGGCAATGTTGACCTTGCCCGGCGAAATGCCGTCGCCGTCGCGTTTGAACAGCATCGCCAGCAGGCTGCCCGGCGTGGCGGCCACGCGCAGCTGGCTGCCTGAAGCGTTTTCGTCGGGTGGGCCGACTTTCAGTCGCCCGTCTTCCACGGTGATGGCCAGCGCGATTTCCGGCCCGCGCAGATGCAGCAGTACGCGCCGCCCGTTCAATGCGATCAGCCGCTGCTGGGTATCGGGATCCAGCGACAGCGTTTGGTTCAGCGCGGTTTCCAAGGCGCGGCCGGCGAGTCGGCGCAGCGGCTGCGGCAGCCAGGAGTTGGGAGTGGCGTTGGTCATCCGGCGATTGTAGCCGGCATGCCTGCGTCAAACCTGCGCGGCACCCGCGAAGCTGAGCTGACGCCAGGCTTCGTAGACGGCAATGGCCACGGTGTTGGACAGGTTGAGGCTGCGGCTATCGGGGCGCATCGGCAGGCGCAGACGTCGTTCGGCGGGAATCGCTTCACGCACCTCAGCCGGCAGGCCGGCGGTTTCGCAGCCGAACAGCAGCGCATCGCCTGCGGCAAAACGCGCGTCCATGTGGGCGACCGTGCCCTTGGTGGTGAAGGCAAACACGCGTGGCTGGCCGATGGACTCAAGGCAAGTAGCGAGGTCGTCATGCACCTTGAGGCTGGCGTACTCGTGATAGTCGAGCCCGGCGCGGCGCAGGCGCGCGTCGTCCAGTTCGAAGCCCAGCGGTCGGATCAGATGCAGCTTGGCGCCGGTATTCGCGCACAGGCGAATCACGTTGCCGGTGTTCGGCGGAATCTCGGGACGGAAGAGGATGACGTGCAGCATCCGCCCATTATCGCTCAGCGCGGCGCGTATCGCGGCTGGGCAGCATCGGAAAGACTCAACCGTGCACTGCGGGGCACACAACGCCGTCGGGCTTCATCGCGCACGTGGTGGGTGCCGCCAGCAGGGCGCTGGCCACTCGATTGCCGTTGGCGTGCTGCAAACTCTGCGGGCGGGCATTCAACATGGCACCCATGATCAGCGCGCACACGGCGAAGCAGGCAACGAACAGGCCGCGAAGCATAAAGGTTTCGAATTTCATGGCGTTTCTCCATTGAGGTGGAATTACCTCTTGTCACTGGGTGTTTGCAATCGCTATGCCAAGCGCTTTTTTGCCATGTAAACAAATGATATTCATAGATTTATTTGGCCGACCAGCTGATCTATGGATTGTCCGCGGACGGTTGCCCGCGGTCAGCGGACAGGTGGACAGTGCGCGTAGCGCCGAATTCGCAGTCCACTCCGCGGAGCGCGCCCTTGGGGCTGATCAGCGGATGCCACCGGTGGTTTCGCAGCGTGAGCGACGGCGGCGGCGAATTGCGGACGCCACCCCCGCCTCGCGTTAGGATGTGGGGATGCCGGGTTGGAGTCGGTACCTTCTTTCAAGTCACTGCTGCGGAGTCGTCCATGCGCAAGACCCTGTTGTTGCTCGTTCCGGTACTGCTGAGCGCCTGCACCTACGGCATCACGCTGGATGATGCGGCCAAGAACGTGCGTACGGCGTGGGGTGGCGATGTGTCGGGTTGCCGCGATATGGGCAAGGTCACCGTGTCCGTGCAGGATCACATCGGCCCCGTAGATCGCAACAACATCACCGTACGCGACGAGCTGGAAGTGCTGGCGCGCAATCAGGCGGCCGAGCTGCACGCCGACACCATCAAACCGCTGGCCGACCCGACCGATGGATCGCAGCCGTGGGGCGCCTACCAGTGCGGTTCGCGGCCGATCAATCCGCAAGCGCGTCAGCCGGCGGCGCCGAGCAACGCCCCTTCGCCGGCCGGTAACGCGCAGACCTTTCCGGTCCACGGCGGCTGAAGCGCTTGGTCGTATCGCCATGGGTAGACGCTGCTGCGAGCCGCGCCGTTAAGGGTGGCGCGGGCGTCCATGAATAAGCTGATGAAGGCGCCGCAGCGCCTGGCCAAGCGCATGCTGCCGTTCCGGCAGAAGGCGGCGTCGCAGGCGCTGCTGAAAACGCTGCCAGCCTTTGCTGTACCGGCCGAGGCGATCGAGGTGCTGCCCGATCCCGCCGCGTTCCGGCAGACCCTGCTGCGGCAGATCGCGCAGGCAACGCGCCGCATCCTGATCGTGGCGCTGTATCTGCAGGACGACGACGGCGGCCGCGAAGTGCTCGACGCGCTGTACGCGGCGCACGCGAAAAATCCATCGTTGGAGATCGCCATCTTCGTCGACTGGCATCGCGCGCAGCGCGGGCTGATCGGCAAAGCCAAGAGTGAGGGAAACGCCGGCATGTACCGCGAGTACGCCGAGCGCTTCGGTCCGGGCGTGGTGATCTATGGCGTGCCGGTACAGAACCGCGAGCTTTTCGGCGTGCTGCACCTGAAAGGCGTGATCATCGATGATAACGTGCTCTACAGCGGCGCCAGCTTCAACGACGTGTACCTGGCCAAGCAGGGCCGCTATCGCCTTGATCGTTATCATCGGCTGCTGCATCGTGAGCTGGCCGATGCGATGGCCGATTTCCTGCGCAGGCACTTTGTCGAAAGCGAGGCCGTGCGCCGGTTGAATGTGCCCGACGTGCCGAGCACGCGCAGCCTGTATCCGGCCATCCGCACGTTTCGCGACGATCTGCAGGGCGCCCGCTACGACGTGCCTCACGATGTGCTGGGCGCCGCGGATGTGGCGGTGACGCCGCTGCTGGGATTCGGTCGCGCGAACAACCTGCTCAACGACGTGCTGCTGGCGCTGCTGCGCGGCGCGCGCCGGCGGGTGATTCTGCTGACGCCGTATTTCAACCTGCCGCGACCGGTGCGGCTGGTGATCGGCCAGCTGCTGCGCCGCGGCTGCGAGATCCACATCATGGTCGGCGACAAGACCGCCAACGATTTCTATATTCCGCCGCCGCAGCCGTTTCGCACCATCGGCCTG
This sequence comes from uncultured Rhodanobacter sp., assembly GCA_903827735.1. Taxonomy (GTDB): domain Bacteria; phylum Pseudomonadota; class Gammaproteobacteria; order Xanthomonadales; family Rhodanobacteraceae; genus Rhodanobacter. The sequence continues at coordinate 6,073 of CAIKJM010000544.1, forward strand.
TTGCCATACCTGTACGAAAACAACCTGCGGCGCTTCGCGCGTGCGCATCGCAAGCAGATGGCCAGCGGCCAGCTGAATATTTACCTGTGGCGCGGCGGTGACAACAGCTACCACCTCAAGGGCGTGTTGATCGACGACGATGTGGCCGTCATCACAGGCAACAATTTCAATCCGCGCGCGTGGGCGCTGGATCTCGAAAACGGCCTGCTGTTGCGCGACCCGGGCCACCTGCTCACGGCCAAACACGAAGCGGAATGGGCGGCATTGCGACAGCACGCCGTGCGGCTCACGGACGATCTCGCGCTGGAAAGCACGCGCAGTTACCCGGCCGAAGTGCGCAAGAATCTGAAGCGGCTCAACCGCACGCGGCTGGACCGGCTGGTCAACCGGATCATGTAAAGGTCTTTCGCTTAGCGCGTTCTCGCGTTGATCAGGCGATCCAGCCGCATGCCAAGCCAGCGATCCACGTCCGGCCATTCGTCGGCGAGGATGCTGTAGCAGACGGTGTTACGCAGCGTGCCATCGGGGCGGCGCTTGTGCGCCCGCAGTACGCCGTCGCGCTGTGCGCCCAGCCGTTCGATCGCGCGCTGCGAATCGAGGTTGCGATGGTCGGTGTGAAACTCCACCGCCACGCAGTGGATCGTTTCGAACGCATGGCGCAGCAGCAGGCGTTTGCAGGCGGTGTTGAGATGGCTTTTCTGCCAGCTTTTGGCGTACCAGGTGTAGCCGATGGCCAGCCGCGGCAGCTCCGGTGCCATGTCGTAATAGCGGCTGGTGCCGACGATCGCGCCGCTGGTTTTTTCGCGAATCGCGAACGGCAGCACCAGGCCGTCGGCGTGGCCCTTGAGCGCGGCTTCGATATAAGCGTGTGCCTTA
>CAIKJM010000545.1 GCA_903827735.1 uncultured Rhodanobacter sp.
CCGCAGCTGGTGGTGCAGGGCAAGTACGCCCTGTGGCGCACGCGGCAACTGAATTTCTCGATCAACGAAATGCCCGAGCAGGCCGGACAGGTTCGGCATATCGGCTTCGAAGACGACGAGGCCAGGGGCTTCACCATCTCCAAGGATCCCAACGGGATCGAGTGGGAGAACTTCTCCGTCACCGATCAGGAAGCGCTGATCGAGTCGATCTACGGCGAGCCGACCTACGCCATGGTCAACATCGACGTGGATGCGGTCGAACTGATCCGCAATTAGACGTCCAAACACGAACGGCCGCGCGCATGGAGATGCCGGCCGTCAACCGACCGCGCTGTTAAGCGACCCGCCGTCAGCCGACATGTCGCAAACAGCCGACCAGCGGCAAACTCAGGATACCGATGTGACTACGCAACTGCTCAAAGCGCACAAGCTGACACCCTCCATCGCCATTGATGATGCGAAGCATCCGCTCGCCGGCACGCCGATGAGCGGCGCCGACGTGGTGGTGCAGGTGCTCGCCGACGAAGGCGTCGAGGTTATGTTCGGCTATTCCGGCGGCGCCATTCTGCCCGTCTACGACGCGCTGTACCGTTACAACGCGGAGCACCTGCGCGCCGATGGCAGCGAGCCGATGCCGCTGATCGTGCCGGCCAACGAGCAGGGCGCGGGCTTTATGGCCTCGGGCTATGCGCGTGCCTCGGGCAAGGTTGGCGTGGCCGTGGTCACCTCAGGCCCCGGCGCCACCAACATGGTGACTCCGGTGCGAGACGCGATGGCCGATTCCACGCCGATGGTGGTGATCTGCGGCCAGGTCGCCACCACCTCGCTGGGCAGCGACGCGTTTCAAGAGGCGCCGGTCAGCAACATCATGGGCGCCTGCGCCAAACACGTGTTTCTGGTCACCGAGGCCGAGGCGCTGGAAGCGACGCTGCGCACGGCGTTTGAAATTGCGCGCAGCGGTCGGCCGGGTCCGGTGGTCGTGGATATTCCGAAGAATGTGCAGAACACCGCGCTGCACTTCGACGGCCAGTCGCGGCTGCCGATCCCCGGCTATCGCGCGCGCCTGCGCGCGGTGGAAGAAGCGCGACTGGACGATGCGGAATGCGCCGCTTTTTTTGCCGCGCTAGACGCGGCGCAGCGGCCGCTGATCTACGCCGGCGGCGGCGTGATTGCCGCCGAGGCTTCGCAGGCGCTGCGCGCCTTCGTCGAGGCCTTCGGTCTGCCGGTCACCACCACGCTGATGGGGCTGGGCGCGCTCGACACCGGCGACGCGCTGTCTCTGCACATGCTCGGCATGCACGGCACGGCCTACGCCAACTACGCGGTCGAGGACTGCGATTTCATCCTGACGCTGGGCGCCCGCTTCGACGACCGCGTGGCCGGCGTACCGGACAAATTCGCGCCGCGCGCCAAGTTCATCGCGCAGATCGATATCGATCCGGCCGAGTTCGGCAAGGTCAAGGCGATCCAGTGGCATCACTGCGGACCGATGGTGCGCACGCTGGAGCATCTAACCCAATACGGCAAAACGCACGGCAAGCGGCCTTCGCTGCAGGCGTGGCACGCGCACATCGCCGAACTCAAGCGCGTGCATGCGATGAACTACGACCGCGCCAGCGCGTTGATCCAGCCGTACGCGGTGATCGAGGAGATCAACAAGACCACGCACGGCCGCGCCATCATCAGCACCGGTGTTGGCCAGCACCAGATGTGGGCGGCGCAGTATTCGGCGTTTCGCGAACCAAGGCAGTGGCTGACGTCGGGCTCGATGGGCACCATGGGTTTCGGCCTGCCGGCGGCGATCGGCGCGCAGTTCGCCCGGCGCGATGCGCTGGTGATTGACATCGACGGCGACGCCAGCATCCGCATGAATATCGGCGAACTGGAGGTCTGCACCACTTACAACCTGCCGGTGAAAGTGCTGGTGTTCAACAACCTCGGCGACGGCATGGTGCGGCAGTGGCAGAAGCTGTACTTCATGGGCCGCTTCGCTGCCTCGGACAAGAGCCTGCGCACCAAGGATTTCGTCAAGACCGCCCAGGCCGACGGTTTCCAGTGGGCGAAACGGCTGGAGCACCCGCAGGACATGGCAAGCACCGTCGCCGACTTTCTGCGCTTCGACGGTCCGGCTTTTCTCGAAGTGATGATCGACCCCGATGCCGGCGTGTATCCGATGGTCGGGCCCGGCGCCACCTACGCGCAGATGATCACCGGCGACCATATCGCGGCGCGCGACGCCGGCGCGGCGCCGCCGGTGACGTCCACCCCTCTTGTCGACATGTTCTGAGTACCGACTTATGCGCCACACGCTTTCCATTCTTCTGCAAAACGAGTCCGGCGCGCTGGCCCGCGTCGCCGGCATGTTCGCCGCACGGCACGTCAATATCGACACGCTCAACGTCGCCGCCACCGTCGATCCGGCGATTTCGCAGCTGACCCTGGTGCTGCATGGCGACGAGGCCACGCTGGAGCAGATCGTGCGGCAGACGCGCAAGCTGATCGATGTGCTCGACGTGATCACGCTCACGCCTAACGACGACGAGAGCGAGAGCGCACGACTTGCCGCGGTACCCGCACACTCGTGAATGCCCGCGTTGAATCCCTCAGCGCGGCAACGCCGCATCCAGTCGAGGTTGTCGATACACCCAACGACAGCGAGATGGTCAGTCGCGCGCAGTCGTCGCAGGTCTACGACGTGGCGCGCGAATCGCCGTTGGAATTCGCCCCGCTGCTGTCCTCGAAAACCGGCAGCGACGTCTGGCTGAAGCGCGAGGATCAGCAAACCGTGTTCTCGTTCAAGCTGCGCGGCGCCTATAACCGCATGGTGAAGCTGGACGACGCGCAGCGCGCGCGGGGCGTGATCGCCGCATCCGCCGGAAACCACGCGCAGGGCGTCGCGCTGGCCGCGGCCAAATTGGGCATCCAGGCTACCATCGTGATGCCGGTCACCGCGCCGCAGGTGAAGATCGACGCGGTCTATCGCTTCGGCGGGGCCTTCGTGAAGGTGCTGCTGGCCGGCGATTCCTACAGCGACGCCCAGGTCGAGGCTGCGCGCCTGCAGCGCGAGCTCGGCAGCGTGTTCGTGCATCCGTTCGACGACATCGACGTGATCGCCGGACAGGCCAGCGTCGGTCTGGAAATTCTGCGCCAGCATCCCGAGGCGCTGCAGGCCGTGTTTGTGCCTGTCGGCGGCGGCGGCCTGCTGGCGGGCGTGGCGACCTGCATCAAGACGCTGCGGCCAGGCGTCAAGGTGATCGGCGTGCAGGCCGCCGACTCCGACGCCATGGCGCAATCGCTGGAAGGCAGTGTACGAGTAGTGCTGGAAGAAGTCGGCCCGTTTGCCGACGGCACCACGGTCAAGCAGGTCGGTGCGCATACCTTCGAACTGTGTCGGCGCCACGTCGACACCGTGCTGCGCGTGGATACCGACGCGATCTGCGCGGCCATCGGCGACATCTATCAGGACACCCGCAGCGTAGCGGAACCGGCCGGCGCGCTGGCGCTGGCCGGCCTCAAGCAGTACGTCGCCACGCATGGCGCCGGCGACGGCGCGCTGGTGGCGGTGGTCTCCGGCGCCAACATGAATTTCGATCGGCTGCGCTTCGTGGCCGAGCGGGCCAG
>CAIKJM010000546.1 GCA_903827735.1 uncultured Rhodanobacter sp.
AGCGTATCGCGATTGCGCTGGCCGATAAGGACGGCAAGCCCGGTGCACCGCTGAAATTTACCGTCACCTACGACGCGTTCAAGCTCAATGCGTGGGTGCATTCGCAGCCGCTGGACCTGCCGCGTGACGATGGTGCCGTGCTGTTGAAGCTGGACGGCGGAGTACGCAGCTCGCGTGGCGGCGACGGTACGGCCGATGCCATGCAGGCGCGTGTCCGCGTGCCCGGGCTCTACAGCCTCACCCTGCAAGACATCAGCCCGACCCTGGTCGACAACGACAAGTACGAGCCGGAACAGGTGATGGTGATCAACGCCAGCGGTAAGGTACGCGGCAGCGATCTTGCTGGCCTGACCAAGGCGTGGGTGTTGCCGCGCAAAAAGGACGGGGTGGACCAGACCGACGACGACCCGCCGTATGAGTGGGACGTGTCCGAGGTCAGCGACGCGGTCCTGCGGAAGTCCCAGCCGTTGCCGATCGAACTGGTTCCGACCGAAGACGATTTCGCCACGCTGCAGAGCTTCAAGTATCACGCCGAACCCGGTCAGCGCATCTACGTGCATGTTGGCACGGGGCTGAAATCCTTCGGTGGTTATGTGCTCGGCAAGCCGACGGCTCAAGCTTTTACCGTGCCGGATTATCCCAAGCTGCTTCGCTTTATGGCCGACGGCTCGCTTCTCTCGCTGAGCGGGAGCAAGCGCGTCTCGGTCGTGTCGCGCAATCTGCCCGGCATGCAGCTGGAGATTGGTCGCGTGCTGCCGGACCAGCTGCAGCATCTGGTCAGCCTCAACCAGGGCACTTACAGCCATCCAGAACTCGTGTATGGCTTCAGCGAAGACCATATCGTCGAGCGCTTCGAACAGAAGCAGGCGTTTCCCAAGACTGACCCCGGCAAGGCCCATTACGAGGGAGTCGACCTTGGCCAATATCTAAAAAACGGCAAGCGCGGCGTCTTTCTGCTGCACTTGTCCAGCTACGACCCGGTGGCCGAGAAGAAAAAGTCGGCCGCGGCGGCCAAGGCAAAAGCGCGCGCGCTGGAAGGCACCGCGCAGGCGCCGGGCGGCGCACCGGCGAGCGACGCCAGCGCAGCCGGCGACGACGGCAGCGCTACCGCCGACAGCGCCGATCAGGCGAGCGGCGACGCTGACGACGGCGACGAATCCGCGGACGGTAGCGCCGGCAGCGCGGCGATGCCGACCGACACGCGGCTGATCGTGGTGACCGATCTGGGCATGCTGGTGAAGCGTTCGCTCGACGGCAGCCAGGACGTTTTCGTGCAGTCGATCCGCACCGGCCAGCCGGTGGGGCAGGCCAGCGTTTCGGTGCTCGCGGTGAATGGGCAGACGCTCTACACGCAGGCGAGCAGCGGCGATGGCACGGTGCACTTCCCCACGTTCAAGGGACTGGACCGCGAAAAGAAGCCGGTCATGTACGTGGTCAGGAAAGGCGACGATCTGTCCTTCCTGCCGATCGGTGGCGCCGATCGCCAGCTCGATTACTCGCGCTTCGACATCGGCGGCGAACAGAATGCGGTGAACCAGGGCCAGCTTTCGGCCTACCTGTTTTCCGATCGCGGCATCTATCGTCCGGGCGACCTGTTCCACATCGGCTTGATCGTGCGCGCGGCCAGCTGGACGCGCAGCGTGGCCGGCATTCCGCTGCAGGCCGAGGTGGTCGATCCGCGCGGCGTTACCGTCAAGCAGATGCCGCTGACGATGGACGCATCCGGCTTTGGCGAGCTCGATTACACGCCGGCGGAAACCGCGCCGACCGGGACCTGGACGGTCAATCTTTACATCGTCAAGGACGGCAAGGCCGACGCGCAGATCGGCACGACGACGGTGCAGGTGAAGGAATTTCTGCCCGATCGCATGAAGGTCAGCGCCAAGCTTTCCGAGCAGGTGCCGGATGGATGGGTCAAGCCTGACCAGCTCAAGGGCATCGTCGACGTGCAAAACCTGTTCGGCACGCCGGCGGCCGATCGTCGGGTGGAAGCCTCGCTGACCCTGCGTCCGGCGTGGCCGGCGTTCCACAGCTGGCCCGACTACCACTTCTACGACGTGCGCCGCGCCAAGGAAGGCTACGAGGAAAATCTGCAGGACGGCAAGACCGACGACAAAGGCCATGCCGAGTTCAATTTCGACCTGAAGAAATATGCCGATGCCACCTACCAGCTGTATTTCCTCGGCAAGGCCTACGAGGCCGAGGGCGGTCGCAGCGTGGCGGCTGCCGCGCAGACGCTGGTCTCGCGCAACGACTGGCTGGTCGGTTACAAGGCGGTGGACAACCTAGACTACGTCAAGCGGGACAGCCCGCGGACGGTGCATCTGGTGGCGATCAATCCGCAGGCAAAAGCCTTTGCGCTCAGCGACCTGAAGGCGCAGCTGATCGAACGGCGGTTTGTGTCGGTGCTGACCAAGCAGGATTCGGGCGTCTACAAATACGACTCCAAACTCAAGGAAATCGCGATCAGCGAGCAGCCGCTGGCGATTCCCGCGGCAGGTCTCGACTACGCGCTGCCCACCGACAAGCCGGGCAATTACGCATTGGTGATCCGTCGTGCCGCCGATCGCACGGAAGTGAACCGCGTGGAGTATTCGGTGGCTGGCGACGCCAATATCTCGCGCTCGCTCGATCGCAACGCCGAACTGCAGCTCAATCTGAGCAAGCAGGATTACGCCCAGGGCGAGCCGGTGGAAATCGCCATCCGCGCGCCGTATGCCGGCAGCGGCCTGATCACCATCGAACGCGACAAGGTCTACGCCCACGCCTGGTTCCATGCCGACACGACCAGCTCGGTGCAGCACATCACGGTGCCGGCGGATTTCGAGGGCAACGGCTATATCAATGTGCAGTACATCCGCGATCCGTCCTCGGATGAGGTATTCATGAGCCCGCTGAGCTACGGCGTGGTGCCGTTTTCGGTGAACCTGGACGCGCGGCGCAATCCGATCACTGTGGACTCGCCGGCGCTGGTCAAGCCCGGCCAGACGCTGACGCTCAAGTTGCATTCGACCCAGCCGACCAAGGCAGTGGTGTTTGCGGTGGACGAGGGCATCCTGCAGGTCGCCCGCTACAAACTCGGCGATCCGCTGAAGTTCTTCTTCCGCAAGCGCATGCTGCAGGTCGGTACGTCGCAGATTCTCGACCTGATCCTGCCGGACTTCGAGAAACTGATGGCGATGGCCGCACCGGGCGGCGATGCCGACGGCGCGATCGGGCGCCAGCTCAACCCGTTCAAGCGCAAGCGCGACAAACCGGTGGTGTACTGGTCCGGCATCGTCGATGTCGATGGCGAAAAGGATTTCAGCTATACCGTGCCCGATTACTTCAACGGCAAGCTGCGCGTGATGGCGGTATCCGTGTCGCCCGACCGCATCGGCACGTTCGAAGGCTCGACCACGGTACGCGGCGACTTCGTGTTGTCGCCCAACGTGCCCACCACGCTGGCGCCCGGCGACGAGGCTGAGGTCAGCGTCGGCGTGGCCAACAACCTCACCGGCCTCAACGGCAAGCAGGTGCCGGTGGCGGTGACGCTGAAAACCGGACCGCAGCTGCAGGTGGTCGGCAATGCCACGCAGAGCCTGACCCTGGGCGAAATGCGCGAAGGCGTGGCGATTTTCCACGTCAAGGCCACTCGCACGCTGGGCTCGGGCAATCTCGCCTTCAGCGCCGGCTACGGCGACAAGTCGGCCAGGCAGAGCGTGGACCTTTCGGTGCGGCCGGCCTCGGCGTATCGCACCCAGGTCGACGTCGGCCTGGTCGATGCGCACAGCAAGGTGGAGCTGCCCGATCTGCGCAAACTCTACGATGCCTACGCCTCGCGCGACGCGGCGATCTCGACCCTGCCGGTGGTGCTGGCCGAGGGTTTGACCAGCTATCTGGTGAACTACCAGAACTACTGCAGCGAGCAGCTGATCAGTGCGGCAATGCCGCGTCTGGTGGTGGCGAAGTGGCCGGTGGTACCGGTTTTCGCCCACATCCTGCAGCCGGTGTTCAGCGAGAAAAAGATCAGCAACGACGAGGCGCTGGCCCAGTTCCTCGACGCACTGCATTCGCGCCAGAACGGACAGGGCGGTTTCGGCGTGTGGTCGGCCACGCCGGACTCCGAACCGTTCGTGTCCGCCTATGCGATGCATTTCCTGCTCGAGGCGCGCGACCGCGGCGTGGCCGTGCCGGCCGACATGCTCGATGCCGGCAACAAATACCTGCATCAGCTGGCGGCCGATGAGAGCCTCGATTCACTCGATGCCCTGCGCCAGCGTGCCTATGCGGTGTATCTGCTGACCCGTCAGGGCAACGTCACCACCAACGATCTGGCGGCGGTGCAGAAGCGTCTGCAGGAAGCGTTTCCGAATGACTGGAAGAGCGATCTGGCGGCGGCCTGGCTGGCCGCCTCGTATGAGATGCTCAAGCAGGACAAGGAGGCCAATCAGCTGATCGCCGGTCCGCAGAAGGCGTTGGAGCGCAAGCTGGACAAGGACGCTTACGTCTACCAGTACTACTACGATCCGCTCACCCGGGACGCCAGCGTGCTGTACCTGCTGTCGAAGTATTTCCCCGATCGGGCCAAGGCGCTGTCACCGCAGGTGATGGAAAACATCACCTGGCCGTTGGCGCATAACCGCTTCAATACGCTGTCGTCGGCGATGACGATTCTGGCCATGGATACGTATGCGGCGCAGAGTGCGGGCGAGCTCGACAAGCTGGCTATCGACGAGGTGCATGGGGACGGTACGGTCAAGTCGATCGCGGCCATTCAGGGCAATCTGCTGCAGGCCGGGAGCTGGAGTGCGGCCGCCGCGAAGCTGCGTTTCTCCAACGGCAGCAGCCTGCCGGCCTGGCACGTGGCCAGCCAGGGCGGCTACGACACTGACGCGCCGGCCAAGGCGATCAAGGATGGCATGGAAATCGTGCGCGACTACACCGACAGCAAGGGCAAGCCGCTCGATCAGATCAGCGTGGGCGAGGAGATAGACGTCCATATCAAGATCCGCGCGACCGGCAGCGACGGCGTCGGCCATGTCGCGATTGTCGATCTGCTTCCTGGTGGCTTCGAGCCGGTGATCGATCCGCCGCCGCCGGTCACCGACCAGCAGGCATCCGATGCGAACGGCGAGGCCGATCAGGGCGGCGACAGCGAGGTGAAGCCGACCGCATTTCGTTCACCGGTCGGGCTGTCCAGTTCGACCTGGCGGCCGGAGTATGCGGACATCCGCGAGGATCGCGTGGTGATCTACGGTACGGCCACGCCGGACGTGCGCGAGTTCGTCTATCGCATCAAGGCCAGCAATGCGGGCAAGTTCATCGTGCCGCCTGCCTATGGCGAATCGATGTACGACCGCAGCGTGCAGGCGCGCTCGCCCGGTGGCGGCGTGCTGACCGTGGTGAGCAAGTCGCCGTGAGTTGGACCGTTTCACCCTGTTCCCGACGATGACTGTCTTCGGGAACGGGTAAAACGCCAACACCATTCATGAAGAAAGGGCCTCATATCTCTGCCATCAGCCAGCTCGTTCGCTGGCTGATTGGCTGGCAGAACTGGCTGGTCGGCTTCGCGCTGATTGCGCTCGTGCTGATCGGCTGCCGGCTCTGGCCGCATCCGCGCCTGCGCGACTGGCTGCCGTCCTCCACGGCGGTCTACGACGATCACGATCGCTTGATGCGGCTGACCCTGGCCAGCGATGACCGCTATCGGCTATGGGTGCCGTTGCAGCAAATTTCGCCGCAGCTGAAAGACGCGGTGCTGCTGCACGAGGATCGCTGGTTCTACTGGCATGCCGGCTTCAACCCGTATGGACTGGCGCGCGGCGCATGGGTGACCTACGTGCGCCACGGCGATCCGCAGGGAGGCTCGACCGTTACCATGCAGCTG
>CAIKJM010000547.1 GCA_903827735.1 uncultured Rhodanobacter sp.
GGCATACGCCTGACGCACCGCGTGGGCGACGATGCGGTCGCGCACCAGCCGACCGTTGACGTAGAAATACTGCGAATCCGCCTGCCCACGCGACGCCGTCGGCAGGCCAACCCAACCGGACAGACGCAGGCCGGCGGCCTCATGATCGACACGCAGGCTCTGCGCGGGGAAATCCTCGCCCAGCACTTCGGCAACGCGCTGCAGCGCCGCCTGCTCGCTGTTGGCGGCTTTCCAGATGCGAACCGGCTTGCCGTTATGGCTGAGCCGGAACTCCACGCCGCTGCGTGCCAGCGCGAGCGACTTCAGCAAATCGTCGATGTGCGCAAACTCCGTGCGTTCGGCACGCATGAATTTCCGGCGCGCGGGTACGTTGTGAAAGAGGTCGCGCACTTCGACGCTGGTACCGGACGGATGCTGCGCCGGACGCGCCGCCAACAACTGACCGCTGTCGACCTCGATGCGGAAGGCCGCATCCTGCCCGCGCACGCGCGAGGTGATGGCGAAACGCGAGACCGACGACACCGACGCCAGCGCCTCGCCGCGGAAACCCATGCTGGCGACGTGCTCCAGATCGTCGAAGCTGCCGATCTTGCTGGTGGCGTGCGAAGCGACCGCCAGCGGCAGTTCGTCGACGTGGATACCATCGCCGTCGTCGCGCACGCGGATCAGGCGCGAACCGCCGGCCTCGATGTCCACCTCGATGCGGCTGGCGCCGGCGTCGAGGCTGTTTTCCACCAGCTCCTTGACCACGGAGGACGGCCGTTCGATGACCTCGCCGGCGGCAATCTGATTGATGAGTTCGGGGGGCAGCAGGCGGATGATCGACATCCGGCAAGCTTAAGCGAGCGGGCAGCGGCATGAAAGCGCGCTCGCCGCGATCGCGCGTTTACCGGCTCAGCTGGTCGGTATCGCCAGCATGGTGCCGGCGCGCACGCTGTTGCTGCTGATCTGGTTGGCGGATTTCAGCGAGCTGACGCTGACGCCGTACTGATTGGCGATGCTGCGCAGACTCTCGCCCGGGCCGACGCGATGCATGTCGCGCGCCTTGACGTGCAACGTCGACGCCGGGATACCGGCCTGGGAAGCACCGCTGTCGTCATCTGCATCAGCCAATGCCACGGACGATTTGTCACGTGTACCGGCTGATGCCAGATCGCCACCGTTGCGGCGTGCGGCCTGCGCGGCAAACCAGGTTCCTGGTGGAGGGGTGGACTCGAAATAGCTCTTCACACCGCCCATGACGGCTGCGGCGAGCTGATCCTGATGTTCGGGGTCGCGCAACTTGCGCTCTTCGGACGGATTGCTGATGAAGGCCGTTTCGACAAGGATCGAAGGCACGTCCGGCGAACGCAGTACCACGAAGTTGGCGCGCTCCACGTAGCCGCGGTGCGTCGGGCCCAGCACGCCGAGCGCTCGCAGCACGTTGCCGGCCACCGTGTCGCTGGCCTGCATCGCCCAGCTCTGCTGCAGATCCATCAGCACCTTGGCCAGGCCATCATCCTTGTCGTCCAGCGTGGTGCCGCCGATCAGCTCGGCGTTTTCGCGATCGGCCAGAAAGCGCGCCGCTTCGCTGGTCTTGCCGCGCGGCGACAGCACCCAGACGGACGAACCCTTGGCATCGTCGCTGGTGTAAGAATCCGCATGGATCGACACGAACAGGTCGGCCTTGTTGTCGCGAGCGATCTTGAAACGCTGGGTCAGCTCGATGAAGTAGTCGTTGTCGCGCGTCAGCACGGCCTTCATGCCCGGCTGGCGGTTGATCAGCGCGGCTAGATCGCGGGCCACGGCCAGCGTCACGTTTTTCTCCAGCGTGCCACCGGGGCCATGGGCGCCCTGATCCTTGCCGCCGTGGCCGGCGTCGATCGCCACCACCACCTTGCGCTGGCCGCCGAGCATCGCGGCGGCATCGCGCGCCGAGGTGCCGCTGCTGCGGCCGCTGCGCGAAGCGCGGACCGGAACCGGCGCGGCGAGTTCGATCGTCGGCGCGCTGCCTGCATCGGCGTCAGCGTCGGCCGCCACCGTCTTTGCCGTATCGGCGGCGTCATCGTTGGGGCGATGTTCTGCCACCACCGTGCTGTGCGGCATCACCGGACCGGTCGGCGCCGTACCCGGATACAGGTCCAGCACCAGCCGGTAATCCGAGCCGGACGCCGGCTTCAGCACAAAACTTTTCAGCCGGCTGTTGGGTTCGACCTTGGCCGTCAGCTGCAGATGATCGCCCTGCTGTCCGTGCGTCATGCCGTGGAAAAGGCCGTGCGCTACAGGGTCGGTAAAGCTGCCCGCCAACCTGCTGCCGCTGAGATCGACCAGCAGCTGGTCGCCCGACTGGGTCACCTTATAGTCCAGTGGACCGGCGGCATCGATGACCACTCGCGTGTACTCGGGACCGGCCCAGACGCGAGCGCCCTTCAGATCGGCCGCATGAACCGCACACAGCGAGCTGGTCGCCGCGATTGCGACGACGATTCCACCAAGGCTGTTCAGGTATCCCCTCATAAACCGCATTGAAGCGCAGTCTCAATGCGAATGCAACAGCATTTTTCTTTGTATTTCCGTAACCTGCGGGCTGTTTGTCAGGCTACGTCCAGTTATCGACTGCAAGTGGCGCTTTAAGATAAGGATCATGGCTGCAAGTCGACTAATGAATTTTCAAGCAAAAATCGACACTTAGCTTTTTTCCGTCGCCGATTCTTCTACCGACGAACCGGAAAGCGCGCCATCAATCCAGCCGTAACAGCAGCCGCTGGCCACGGTGGGTCAACGCGCGCACCGCGGCGTGGCGGCCTTCGCCGGCGTAAGCCAACTGCCATGCCAGATCGGCCGCCGGCAAGGCGCCCGTGCCGCGCTCGGGCCATTCCACCAGTACGATAGCCGCCGGGTCACTGAGCGCATCCAGACCGAGCCACTCCAGCTCGGCCGGGTCGGCAATCCGGTACAGATCCAGGTGCCAGGCGGGTCGGCCCTGAGCAACGTAGCCTTCAATCAAACTATAGGTAGGGCTTTTCACCCGCTCGCCCACGCCCAGCGCGGTCAGCAGCGCCCGCGCGAAGCTGGTTTTGCCGGCGCCCAAGGGGCCATGCAGATAGAAGACCAGCCCGTCGTCGAGTGCGCCGGCGACCTGAATAGCCAGCGCGCGCGTGGCGTCCTCATTCGGCAAATCCCATTGCTGTGCGTTGTTCGATGAGTCAGTCATGGTCGTACTCAGGCAATCCGTTGACCAGGGCTTGCAGCGGCCGCAGCAGATCGGTGGCCAACAGGCCGCGCTCGCCGTGGCGTGCCGCCGCGTCTCCCGCACGGGCGTGCAGGCCAACGCCAAGACAGGCCCCTCGCCACGCGTCGCATCCTTGCGCCAGCAGCGCCGCGATAACGCCCGTGAGCAGGTCGCCCATGCCTCCCGAGGCCATGCCCGGATTGCCCCAGGGACAGACGCTCAAACGTCCGGACGGATCGGCAATCAGCGTGCCCGAGCCTTTGAGCACCACCACGGCGTGATAGCGCCGGGCCAGCTCGCGCGCGGCGGCGAAGCGATCGCGTTCGACGTCTTTCGTCTCGATACCCAGCAGCCGCCCGGCTTCACCGGGATGCGGGGTGAGGACGGTCGCTGCCGTGAACTGCCGCGACTCGACCGACAGCAGATTCAGGCCGTCGGCATCGAGCACCAGCGGTTTGCCGGCGTCCAGCGCGGTCAGCCAAAGCGCGTGACCCCAGCCCGCTTTGCCCAGACCCGGGCCAACCGCCAGCACGCTGGCGCGCTCGAGCAGCGGCTGCAGCGTCTGCGGGCCGTCGACCTCATGCGCCATCAGCTCCGGACGCGCAGCGTTCAATGCGGTGATATTGCCCGCGCGCGTCGCCACGCTGACCAGCCCCGCTCCCGTGCGCAGGGCCGCCTCTCCGGTCATCCGCACCGCACCCGCCGTGCCGTGGTCGCCGCCGACGACCAGTACGTAGCCGTTGTTGCCCTTGTTGGCATAACGTGGACGCCGCGGCAGCGAATCCACCGCCTGCAGTTGTGCGTCCGGACGGATCGGCGCGTATACGCTTTCGGGAACGCCTAGCGTGGCCACTTCCACGATTCCCGCGAAGTCGGCCGCCTGCCCCGTGTGCAGGCCGCGCTTGTTGGCGATGAAGGTCACCGTGACGTCAGCCTCCACGGCGACACCAAAGTGCCGCCCGGAGTCGGCGTTGATTCCTGACGGTACGTCAAGCGCCAGCACCGCTGCGTCCATGGCGTTGATGCGGTCGATCAGGTTGGTAACCGCCAGTTCCGGCGCACGATTGAGGCCAATGCCGTACAGCGCGTCGACCTGGACATCGGCCTTCGGCAATTCGCTATCGGCGCTCCACACGTGCACCGTGCCGCCATCGGATTCCCAGGCCGCTCGCGCCAGCGCCGCGTCGCCATGCGACGAATCGCCAAGCGCAACGATCTCGACGTGCAGGCCCGCCTCGCGCGCCAGCAGCCCAAGCAGAAACCCGTCGCCGCCGTTGTTGCCGGGTCCACAGTAGACGGTGACGCGACGCGCTTCGGGCCAGTGGCGACGCAGGCTGTTCAAGGCCGCACTGGCCGCGCGCCGCATCAGATCCGTGCCGGAAACATCCAGGGCAGCAAAGGCGTCGCTTTCGAGCGTGCGCAGCTGTTCGACGGTGTAGAGATCGCGAGTGTGGTGTGCCTTGGCCATCCGGAATTATAGGCACGGCCACCGTCTACAATGGATCGATGTCCGAACCCGATACACGCCCTCACATCGACTACGCCGCGCTGGCCGGCGAGATCAAGCGCTGGGCGATCGAGTTGGGCTTCGCCGACGCGGGCATCAGCGGCACGGATCTCGGCGCCGACGAACAGCACCTCAAGCGCTGGCTGGACGACGGCCATCACGGCGACATGGAATACATGGCGCGCCACGGCGCCAAGCGCAGCCGCCCCGCCGAACTGGAGCCGGGCACGCAGCGCGTGATCTCAGTGCGGATGGACTACATCCCGCCCGGGACGGCCAACGCCTGGGGCGTCATCGAGGATGCTGAAGCCGGCTACGTGGCGCGCTATGCGCTGGGGCGGGACTATCACAAGCTGATGCGCAACCGGCTGCAGAAGCTGGCCGACCGCATTCACAGCGTCGTCGGCGACTTCGGCTATCGCGCCTACGTCGATTCGGCGCCCGTGCTGGAAAAGGCGCTGGCGCGCAACGCCGGGTTGGGCTGGATCGGCAAGCACACGGTCCTGATCAACAAGCGCGCCGGCTCGTATTTCTTTCTCGGCGAGCTGTACACCGACCTGCCCTTGCCGGTGGATGCGCCAGCCAGCGCGCACTGCGGCAGCTGCAACCGCTGCATCGACATCTGCCCGACGCAGGCTATCGTCGGACCCTACCGACTCGATGCGCGACGCTGCATTTCCTATCTCACGATCGAACTCAAAGGCAGCATCCCCGAAGCGCTGCGCGCGCCGATGGGCAACCGCATCTTCGGCTGCGACGACTGCCAGCTGATCTGCCCGTGGAACAAGTTCGCCCAGGAAACCACCGAGCCGGATTTCGCGCCGCGGCATAGCTTGGACGGCGCGAGACTGATCGATCTCTTCGGCTGGAGCGAAGAGGAATTCCTCAAGCGCACCGAGGGCATGGCGATCCGTCGAACGGGCTACGAAGGCTGGCTGCGCAATATCGCCGTGGCGCTGGGCAACGCGCCGACATCAGCCGCTGTCACCGCCGCGCTGGAGGCGCAAGCGGCGCATGTGTCACCGGTCGTACGCGAACACGTGCAGTGGGCGCTGGCCCGCCATCAACGCTGACGAATCAGGCGGCGGCCATCTGCTTGGGGATCGAACGATTGGTGTGCGAGATGCGATTGTGGGCATCGGCATACACCAGGGTGGGCTGGAATTTCTCCAGCTCCGCCTCACTGAGCTGGGCGAAGGCGGCAATGATGATCAGATCGCCCGGCTGGGCGCGATGTGCCGCGCTGCCGTTCACCGAAATGATGCCTGAGCCCTCTTCGGCGCGCAGCGCGTAAGTGACAAACCGCTTGCCGTTGTTGATGTTCCAGGCGTGGATCTGCTCGTACTCACGGATGCCCGACGCGTCGAGCAACAGGCCATCGATCGCGATTGAGCCTTCATAATGAAGCTCGGCATGGGTAACCGTGACCCGATGGATCTTGGCCTTGAGCATGTTCAGATGCATGACGTACTTCCCGCAGGAACAGCCTGCGTAACGGGTAATTATCGAAGCCCGGAGGCTTGACCGCAACTGGGCGGCCGGATGGGGCCTATTTAGGGGCGTCCTAGTCGAACATCAAGTTGTCGATCAGGCGGGTCGTGCCCAGCCGGGCGGCAATGAGCGCGATCAGGCCCTCGCGCTGATCCTCGGCGGGCTCGGCCAGATCGTCGGCGCGGCGAATCACCGCATAATCCGGCGCAAAACCGGCGCGCGTCAGCCGCGAGGTTGCCACCTGCTCCAGCGCCCGCCAGGCGTGGCCTTGTAGAAACAGCTCGCGCATCTTGCTCAGGGTGTCGTAGATCAGGACAGCGCGGGCTCGCTCATCGGGTGACAGATACTGGTTGCGCGAACTCAGCGCCAGGCCATCGTCAGCTCGCAGGGTCGGCGCGGACATCACCTTCACCGGCAAGGACAGGTCGCGCACCATCCGTTCGATCACCTTCAGCTGCTGGAAATCCTTCTGACCGAAGACGGCGATGTCCGGCTGCACCAGATTGAACAGCTTGCACACCACCGTAGCGACGCCATCGAAGTGCCCCGGCCGATGGGCGCCTTCCAGCGTATCGGTGATTTGCGGCACGCGCAGGCTGACGCTGTGCTCGGCGCCGAACGGATAGATCGTACCGACATCGGGGGCAAACAGCAGGTCGCAGTCCTGGTCGGCCAGCGCGGCCTGATCCTGCACCAGCGTGCGCGGATAGCGCTCGAAATCCTCGTTCGGGCCAAACTGGGTCGGGTTGACGAAGACGCTCGCGACAACCCTCTCGGTACGCGCACGCGCCAGCTTGATCAGCGATTGATGACCGGCGTGCAGGTTGCCCATGGTCGGCACAAAGCCGACGGTTTCGCCCTTGCTGCGCCAGCCGCGGATAGCCGCGCGCAGCGCGGAGACGTCTTGTACGGTCTGCATGGTTGGCTTTGGCCGGTCAGTTGAAACAGTGTTCGGGCGCGGGGAAAGCGCCGCTGCGCACGTCCTCGGCGTAGGCCGTGATGGCTGCCGCGACAGAATCTCGCCCAGCGAGGAAATCCTTGCTGAACTTCGGTCGTTTGCCCGGGGTGATGCCGAGCATGTCATGGATCACCAGCACCTGCCCGTCGCAATGCGGGCCGGCGCCGATGCCGATGACCGGTATATTCACGGCGGCGGTCACGCGCTCGCCTAACGCCGTCGGTACGCCTTCCAAGACCAGCAGGTCAGCGCCCGCGGCCTGTACCGCCAGCGCCTCGGCCAAAATGTGATCCGCCGCAGTCTGCTCGCGCCCCTGAATGCGAAAGCCACCGAACTTGTGCACCGACTGCGGCGTCAGGCCCAGATGCGCGCACACGGGAATCGCCCGCGCGACCAGCGCAGCGATGCCCTCGAGGATATGCGGCGCGGCGCCTTCGATCTTCACCATCGCCGCGCCGGCTTCGCCGACCAGGCGCGCGCCGGCTTCCAGCACATGCGCCGTGTCGCGATCGGCCATGAACGGCAGATCGGCTATCAGCATCGTGGCAGACAATCCACGGGCGACGGCCGCCGTGTGATAAACCATGTGATCAAGCGTCACGGGGAGCGTGCTGCGATGCCCCTGCACCACCATGCCCAGCGAATCGCCCACCAGCGCAATGTCGACGCCAGCGTTTTCCAGCTGCCAGGCAAAGCTGGCGTCGTACGCAGTCAGCATCACGATGCGCCGCCCCTGCGCCTTCATCGCATGCAGGCCTGGCACGGTGACCGGCTTGCGTTCGGGGGTGCTGGCGTTCTGCACGTACAAGGCAATTCCTTACATAAACAAAAACAACGGGCGCCGATTATCGGCCGCACGCGATGGTGGCTCAAGCGGCAAGACTTTCAGGGCAGGCGCTCGCAGCCGGAGGCATCGAGATTTTCTAGCAGCGCGCGCACCGTTCCCTGGCCCGGTATCTCCAGCGTTGACGCGATCACAGACAGCGGCAGCAGCACAAAGGCGCGCTCGGCCATGCGCGGGTGCGGCAGGGTCAAACGTTGA
>CAIKJM010000548.1 GCA_903827735.1 uncultured Rhodanobacter sp.
ACGATCAGTCCGGCATCCACCATCAGATGGGCCACCTCGGCGATCCTGCGGATATTTTCGACGCGATCCTCGGGCGTGAACCCCAGATCCTTGTTGATGCCGTGGCGCACGTTGTCGCCATCCAGCAAATAAGTGTGATGGCCTAGCGCGTGCAGCCGCTTTTCCACCAGATTGGCAATCGTCGATTTGCCCGCACCGGAGAGCCCGGTGAACCAGAGGCAGAGCGGACGCTGGCCTTTGCTGTTGCCGCGCACCGTCTTGTCGATATCGACATGCTGCCATTGCACGTTGGATGATCGGCCCAGCGCATAATCGAGCATGCCGCAGGCAACTGTGGCGTTGCTCTGGCGATCGATAAGAATGAAACCGCCGAGGGTCGGGTTGGTCGCGAACGCTTCGAACGCGATATCGTCGTCCAGCCCCATCGTGCAGTAGCCCACCTCGTTGAGTTCGAGCAGGCGCGCGGCCAACTTCGCCTGCGTGTTGACATCCACCTTGTACTTGATCGACATGACGCGAGCATTCACCTCGCGCGCGCCGATCTTCAGCAGGTAGGTTCGGTTGGGCAACATCACCGTGTCGCCCAACCACAGTACATGGCAGTTGAATTGATCGGCGACCGGCGCCGGGCGCAGCGCCGTCGAGATGATGTCGCCACGACTGGCATCGACCTCTCGGTTAAGACACAGGGTGACCGCCTGCCCGCGCGAAGCGCTCGGCAGATCGCCGCCGGCGCTGACGATACGCTCGATCCGTGCGGTTTGCGTCCCGGGCTGAATCACCACCTCGTCGCCACAGGCGACGCTGCCGCCGCAGATCGTGCCGGCATAGCCGCGAAACGACTGATCCGGCCGGTTCACCCACTGCACCGGCATGCGGAAGTCGCCGACCTGCGCGGCCGCCACGTCGATCGACTCGAGCAGCTCCAGCAGGCAGGGACCGTCATACCAGGGCATGCGCGCGGAGCGGCTGCCGACGTTTTCTCCCATGGGCGCGGCCACCGGCAGACACTGCACGCGTTCGATACCGAGCGAATGCGCCAGTTCGCGATATTCCACCGCGATGGCCTCGTATACGGACTGGTCGAAATCGACCAAGTCCATCTTGTTGATCGCCAGCACCACCTGACGGATGCCGAGCAACCCACAGATATAGGTATGTCGCCGCGTCTGCGTCAGCAGACCTTTGCGCGCGTCCACCAGCACCACGGCGAGCTCCGCATGGGAAGCACCGGTAGCCATGTTGCGCGTGTACTGCTCGTGCCCAGGACAGTCGGCGACGATGAAGCTGCGCCGCGCGGTATGAAAGTAACGGTAGGCCACATCGATAGTGATGCCCTGCTGGCGTTCCGCGTCGAGGCCGTCGGTCAGTAGAGAAAAATCGAGCGCGTCGCCAAGCTTGGCGTGCAGCTTGCGGCTGTCCCGCGTCAGGGCAGCGAGCTGGTCGTCAGGCACCATGCCGGCATCGAACAGCAAGCGTCCGAGCAGCGTACTCTTGCCGTCATCGACGCTGCCGCAGGTAATAAAGCGGAGCAGGCCTTTCGAGTGGGCCATCAGAAATAGCCCTCCTGCTTCTTGCGCTCCATCGATGCCGAAGGGTCCTGGTCGATCACCCTGCCCTGACGTTCGGAGCTGCGCGAGCTCGCCATTTCGTCGATGATTTCTGCCAGCGTCGAAGCCGATGACTCCACCGCGCCGGTGAGCGGATAGCAGCCCAGCGTGCGGAAGCGCACCTCGCGCAGCTGCACCGACTCGCCCTCATGCAGGATGAAGCGCTCGTCGTCGACCATGATCAGCGCACCGTCGCGCTCGACCACCGGCCGCGGCTTGGCGAAATACAGCGGCACGACCGGAATGTTCTCGCGCTGGATGTACAGCCAGACGTCCATTTCCGTCCAGTTGGACATCGGAAAAACCCGCACGCTCTCGCCCTTGCGGATGTGCGTGTTGTAGGTGTTCCAGAACTCGGGGCGCTGGTTTTTCGGATCCCAGCGGTGCTGCGCATTGCGAAAGGAAAAAATGCGCTCTTTGGCGCGCGATTTTTCCTCGTCACGACGCGCGCCACCGATGGCCGCGTCAAAGCCGTGTTTATCCAGCGCCTGCTTCAGCGCCACCGTCTTCATCACATCGGTATGCACGGTGGCGCCGTGGGTTTGCGGCGAGATGCCCTGGCGCACACCGTCCTCGTTGATATGCACCAGCACTTCGACGTCGCCGGCCGCGGCCACCTCATTGCGGAAGGCGATCATCTCGCGGAATTTCCAGGTGGTATCGACGTGCAGCAGCGGCATCGGCGGACGCGCCGGAAAGAACGCCTTGCGCAGCAGGTGCAGCAGCACCGAGGAATCCTTACCGATGGAATACAGCATCACCGGATGCCGGAAACTGGCCGCCACCTCGCGGAAGATATGGATGCTCTCGGCTTCGAGGTCATCGAGATGGGAATGCGGCGGCAGAAAATCAGTGGTCATGGCCTGGATAAAACGATACGCAGTAGTGTGGATGACCGGGCGACCCGGGCGCGTAGATTCAAGACCTCACATGGTACGCGATGATCAGGCGATCGCCGGATACGCCGGCTCGGCGTCGAGCGTGGCGGCACACACCGCGGCCAGTTCCAGCAGGCGCAGGTCCGAGCCCCGCGCACCGACCAGCTGCAGGCCGATCGGCATGCCGTCGGGCAAGGTGCCCATCGGCAGACTGACCGCCGGGCAACCGGCGAGGCTGGCGAAGCTGGCCAGATCCGCCTGCGAATCGGGCACGGGCCCGTCGAGCGGAAAGGCTCCCTGCGAGGTGGTCGGCAGGATCAGCACGTCGACCTGGCAAAACAGTCGACGCATCTTTAATGTAGCCGCGTCGAGCACGCGATCGGCGGCCGCATAGTCGGCGGCGCTCTTGCTCGCGGCATAGCCAAGCATCTCGCGGAAGCGCGGCGACACCGGATGCTCCGCGTTGGCCAGATCCGCCGCGAACGTGCCGAGCATCTCGGCTTCCATCAACAGCAGGCCAGCGCGACGCGTGCGCGCGAAATCCCAGTCGTCGAAATCCACCGTGCGCCGATCGCCCAGCGCATGCGGCAGCTTGGCCATAGCTGCTTCGAATACCTCGATAACGTCCGGCTGCACGCCGATGGCGGCAAGGTCGGGCAAAAAGCCAGCGCGAAGATTGCCCGGCTCCCAGTCCGGCAGCGCGAACGCCACGCGGCGACGGCGCGAGCGCGCATCGTCAGCGTCGTATCCGGCCAGCACCTGCAGCAGCACAGTGAGATCGTCCACGCCGCGCGCCAGCAGTCCGACCGCGTCGAGCCGGCGCGCGGCAGGCACCAAACCGCGCGCCGATATTTCGCCGTGCGTGGGCTTGAGCGCGTACACGCCGCAATAGCTCGCCGGAATGCGGATCGAGCCCAGGCTGTCCGAGCCTATCGCGGCCACGGCCAGACCCGCCGCCACCGCAGCCGCCGCGCCGCCGGACGAACCGCCCACGGTATACCCCTGACGATGCGGGTTATGCGTGGCGCCGAAATGCGGGTTGTCGGTCACGGTGCCCAGCGCGCCTTCGTCCATATTGGTTCGGCCCACCAGCACGGCACCCGATGCGCGTAGCCGCTGCACGACATGCGCGTCGTGCTCCACCGGCTCACGACGCCCCGGCAGGCCGGCGCGGGTCGGCCAGCCGGCCACGTCGAAGTTGTCTTTCAGCGCGATCGGAATGCCGTCGAGCCGGCCGATCGCGCCGTCACGGCGGCGGCGGTCGGCCATGTGCGCCTGGTCCTGCATCAGGCTGGGACGATGATCGATATAGGCATTGATCTGCGGGTTGATCCGTTCGATCGCCTCCAGATAAACCTCTGACAGCGCACGCGCCTGCACGCGCCCGCTCGCCAGCCAGTGCAGCAGCTGGCACAGCGTGGCGCGGCGCAGGTCGAGATCGGCAATCGGCGACGTCGAATTCATGGTCTCTCCTTGAAGATGTCCGCCGATTATCGCGTTGCCCGGTTAACAGAGTGCAAGTCGGACAGGGATTGCACGTTAGGCGGCATGCGTTGCCGCGCCGCACACGAACCCGGACAATACCGGCTGATAATCTGTTTGCAACCGACCCACGCACAACTTAGTAATGACGGAGCCAGCCATGAGCGAGCGCGAGACGATGGAATACGACGTGATCGTCGTCGGTGCTGGGCCGGCCGGGCTGTCGTTCGCGATCCGCCTGAAGCAGCTCAAACCCGAGACCACCGTCTGCGTGATCGAGAAGGCCTCGACCATCGGCGCGCAGATTCTCTCCGGCGCGGTGATCGAGCCGCAGCCGCTGGATGCGCTGCTGCCCGGCTGGCGCGACAACCCGCCGCCGATCTGCGTGCCGGCCGGCGAGGACGAATTCTGGCTGCTCAGCAAGGACGGCGGCCGCAAGCTGCCGGTGCCGCCGGGCCTGCGCAACCACGGCAACTTCATCGTGTCGCTGGGCGCCATGTGCGCCTGGCTGGCACCGCAGGCCGAGGCGCTCGGCGTCGACGTGTTCCCCGGTTTTGCTGCGGCCGACACCATTTTCAATGAGGACGGCTCGGTCGCCGGCGTCAGCATCGGCGACATGGGCGTGGCGAAAGACGGTTCGCACAAAGCCGGCTACGCGCAGGGTATCGACATCAAGGCCAAGGTCACCGTGCTCGCCGAAGGCGCGCGCGGCAGCCTGACCAAGCAGCTGATCAAACGCTTCAAACTCGACGACGGCAAGGACCCGCAGGCTTACTCGATCGGCATCAAGGAGCTATGGCAGCTGCCGGCCGGCCGCAGTACGCCCGGCAAGATCGTGCACAGCTTCGGCTGGCCCGCCGACAACCGCACCTACGGCGGCAGCTTCATCTATCACCTGGACGGCGACCGCGTGGCCCTGGGTTACGTCAGCGGTCTTGATTACAGCGACCCCGACTACAAACCGTGGGAGGCGTTCCAGCAGTGGAAAAACCATCCGTCCCTGAAGCCGCTGCTCGAGGGCGGGGAAATTCTTTCGGCCGGCGCGCGCGCCATCGTCACCGGCGGCTACCAGTCGCTGCCCAACGTGGAGATGCCCGGCGCGCTGCTGATTGGCGATACCGCCGGCCTGCTCAACGTGCCGAAAGTCAAAGGCACGCACCAGGCGATCAAGAGCGGCATGCTCGCCGCCGAGCATCTGGTGGCCAGTGAGCTGAAGCCCGCCGGCTTCGACGCCAAGCTGCGCGCCTCCGACGTAGTGGCCGAGCTGAAGAAAGTCCGCAACGTCAAACCCGCGTTCAAGAAGGGCTTGTGGTTCGGCCTGATGAATGCCGCCTGGGAAACCGCCCTCGGCGGCGCGTCACCGTGGACGCTGAAGAACAAGGCCGACTGGTCCTCGCTGCACAAGCTCGGCGCGCAGGAGGAGCCCAAGCGCGACTACGTGCAGCGCACGCTGCCGCCGCGCGATCGTCTGGCCGGCGTTTACTTTGCGGCGACCGAGCACGACGAGGATCAGCCGATCCACCTGCACGTGTCCGACACGTCGATCTGCGTCACGACATGCGCCGAGGAATACGGCAACCCCTGCACGCGCTTCTGCCCAGCCAGCGTTTACGAAATCGTCGACGATGCGGCCGGCAAGCGCCTGCAGATCAACGCCGCCAACTGCGTGCACTGCAAGACTTGCGATATCAAAGACCCGTACCAGATCATCAACTGGGTGACGCCGGAAGGCGGCTCGGGGCCGAATTACCAGAACATGTAAAGATACAGCCGCGCCGCTTTAGGCGGCCACGCTTAAGTCCTATCAGCGCAAAAGGTCGGCCGGGCAAGCGCCCTGCCGGCCCGCCAAACCATCCCATAATCCGCGCAGCATGAAACGCAGGTTGCGCCAGCGCGGCCCGATCAGCACCCCGAAAAGCAGCAGCTTCACCAGCACACGCGGCACGTCCTGCGCGATCCAGACGACTGGCGTCTGCCGCATCCCGTACAGCCGCAGGCGGTTGCGCATCATGTAATACAGCCGCGGCGGTCCGTGCACCACGATGTTGCCCATGCCGAACGGCAGTGCTCGCCGCTCGTCGCCCAGGTGATGATGCATGGTCGCCGCACAGACGCCATATAAGGCGTAACCCTTGGCACGAGCACGGAAGCTCCATTCCATATCGACATTGTCGATAAACAGCCCAGCATCCATCGCGCCCACCTGATCGATCACTTCCAGCGGAATCAGTGCACCCGAGCTGATCAGAAAATCGCAGGCAATGCACTGCGCCTCGCTCTCGCACCACAGCTTCTGGCTGCGTGGAAAGCCCACCCGCACAAATGGCGCATCGCGATCCTCGCGCCGGTCATGAAAACGCGGGCCCACAGCACCGACCTTGTTGTCTATTGAAAGCGCCTGCAGCGCCTTCAACAAAGCGGCCACCATGCCGACACCCGGCTCACTGTCCTGATCCAGCAGCAGCACATGGCGGCAGTCGTGCGTGCGCGCCCAATCGATGCCCGCATTCTGCGCGACCGCCAGGCCGACATTGCAGGGCTGACGCAGCAGGGCGACATCCGGCCGCCTATGCTCGAGGGCCAGCTGCCAGACGCCATCGCTGGCGTTATCAACCACCACCACGGCGCCGACCTGCGGCGTCACCGCGTCGAGCAGCGCGTTCAGGGCGGCAGCATTCGACTGATAGGTCACGATGACCGCGCATACCGTCGATGTATCGATCGCAGCAGTGTCAGTCATGGCGCAACAGATCCCTCAGCATCGAACGCGCGCCGGTGCCGTAGCGTCGGTAGTCGCCCGCGCGCGCTTCGCGCAGCACAGGTGTCGCTCGACGGTAGCGTGGCAGACGGCCAATCGCCACGCGGCGCTCGAAATGCGCGCGCTTGTGCCTAACCTGCGCCGCCCGCGCCGCGCCATCGAAGAAACTCGCCTGCATCAGAAACATTTCCAGGCGCCGCAGCCGCATCGCTTCGTCAGCCAGAAACTTGCCGCGCGGAAGAATCAGATCCTGCCACTTCATGGCGAGCGTACGTTTGCGTGCGCCGATTTGGTTACCACCGTGCTGGCGGTAGTCGATCAGCGGCGCGTCGACGAAATCCATTTTTCCGACCGCCGACACCACCGCCGCGATCCATTCATCGTGAATCCAGTCCGCCGCGATCGGCAGCGCCAGCGCGATCACCTCGCGGCGCAAGGCCGCTGTCGCGCCGGTGACAAAACTGCGCCGCATCACCACCTCGAACGCGCGGCCATCGTGGATGGCGTGCTTTTCCTGCGCGGTCATCTGCAGCGCTTCAAACATCGAACAATTCAGCGATCTGCCCTGCGCATCGACCAGCCGCGCGTCGCTGTGCAGCAGCAGCAGATCCGGATCCTGCGCGAATCGCACCTCCATTACGGCCAGCTTGTCGGCGCGCCATATATCGTCCTAATCGCAAAGAAACACCACGTCGCCAGTGGCCTGGCGCAGCGCCGAGGAAAAATTATCCACGAAGCCCACGTTGTTGGGATGACGAAACACGCTCACTTCAATACCCCGATCGCCTGCACATATGGCGAAAGCGTCGAGCATCGTCATGCTGGCATCGGTCGACGCGTCGTCACTGATCACGATCTCGTCAGGCAAGCGCGTCTGCGCCAGCAAGCTATCGAGCTGTGCCTGCAGATACGCCGCTCCGTTGTAGGTACACATCACAATGGAGAGACGAAGTGGCGGCATGGTGACTCGTTGAAAAAGGCGTGAAAAGCGAGCTCGGTGGCCCTCAAACGACATCATCCGATTACTGCGTCCAAATGTCGCTTGAACGGCGGGATCGTTTTAAACGGTGATTTTCGTGTCCGCTTCACGCGCGGCCCGAGCATGATACTGAAGTCTCAGCCGGTAAACCTGCCACCTAGCTGTATCCGAAACCCTCTGGCAGTCGGGCCGGAACGCCTGCTCAGGTTAGAATAGTGCACTGTCTCATCGCTACACGCGTCCCCGTGGACATTATTTAGAGGAATCGTTGATGAAAATTCTGGTCGGCTACAAGCGCGTGGTGGATTACAACGTGCGCATTCAGGTCAAACCCGACGGCAGCGGCGTGGTCACGGACGGCGTCAAGCTGTCGGCCAATCCGTTCGACGATATTGCGCTGGAAGAAGCGCTGCGCCTGCGCGAGAAAGGTGTCGCCGAGGAAGTCGTCGTGGTCGGTATCGGCCCGGCCGATCTCACCGCCCATCTGCGCAATGGCCTCGCCATGGGCGCCAACCGCGCCATTCACGTGGTCACTTCCGACGCGGTACAGCCGCTCACGGCGGCGCGCGTGTTCCTCAAGCTGATCGAGAAGGAACAGCCCGGGCTGTTCATCGTCGGCAAGCAGGCCATCGACGACGACGCCAACCAGACCGGCCAGATGCTCGCGGCTCTATGGGATCGCCCGCAGGCCACCTTCGCCGGCAAAGTCGACATTGCGGACGGCAAAGCGACGGTGACGCGCGAGGTCGATGCCGGTCTGGAGACCATCGAAGTCGAGCTGCCGGCCGTGATCACCACCGACCTGCGCCTCAACGAGCCGCGCTTCATCAAGCTGCCCGACATCATGAAGGCCAAGTCCAAGCCGATCGACAGCATCGAGTTCGCCTCGCTGGGCGTCGAGGCCCACGACCATCTGAAAACTACCCACTACGCGCCGCCGGTCAAACGCGGCAAGGGTGTGATGGTGAAGGATGCCGCCGAACTCGTCGCGGCGCTGAAGCAGAAAGGTTTGCTGTAACTCGCAACCTGATATCTGGCCGCCCGACATTTATATATAGAAATCCCGGAGATTTCCCATGAGCAAGATTCTCGTCATTGCCGAACACCTAGACGGCAAACTCAATTCTTCCACTGCCCGCGCCGTGAGCGCCGCCGTTGCCGTCAAGGCCGAAGCTATCGATGTGCTGGTGCTGGGTGACAGCGTCGACGCGGTCGCCGCCGATGCCGCCAAGATCGAGGGCGTCAGCAAGGTACTGACCGTCGCCAAGCCTGAGAATGCGCATCCGCTCGCCGCCGTGCTGGCGCCGCAGATCGCTAAGGCCGCCGACGGCTACAGCCACGTGTTTGCGCCCTCCACCACGTTTGGCAAGGACGTCGCCCCGCGCGTCGCCGCTCTGCTCGGCGTGGCCCAGGTCAGCGACGTCATGAATGTCGAATCCAGCCACACTTTCAAGCGCCCGATCTACGCCGGCAACGCCATCATCACGGTAGAGGCCAACCCCGATCATGTCGTGGTGGCAACCATCCGCACGGCCTCGTGGCCGGCGGCCAACGGTGGCGCGAACAGTGCGCCGGTTGAACCCCTTTCGCTCGACGTCACGCTGCCAACGCATACGCGCTTCGTCGAACTGAAGCAGGGCAGCAGCGATCGTCCCGACCTGCAGAGTGCCGGCAAGGTCGTCTCTGGCGGCCGCGGCGTCGGCTCGAAAGAGAACTTCGACATCATCTACAAGTTTGCCGACAAGATCGGCGCCGCCGTAGGCGCCTCGCGCGCCGCGGTCGACGCCGGCTACGTGCCCAACGAGATGCAGGTCGGTCAGACCGGCAAGATCATCGCCCCCGAGCTGTACATGGCCATCGGCATTTCCGGCGCCATCCAGCATCTGACCGGCATCAAGGACGCCGGTACCATCGTCGCCATCAACAAAGACGGCGAAGCGCCGATCTTCGAGATCGCCGACATCGGCCTGGTCGGTGACCTCTTCAAGGTGCTGCCGGAGCTGGAACAGGCTATCGGCTGATCTCGATGCAGCCATGTGATCGATGAGAGACGGCGCTTCGGCGCCGTTTCTCATTATCGGTTGGGATCATGGCGATGAACGCGAAGCAAGGGCTGCACCTCCGCAAGCGAGTGCACCATCAGGCCAGTTGAGATCAACGTCTTGTCCAAGCTTTCACTGAAGAGAACATTGCATCCCACGCCGGCAGCAACGCCTGCCTCGATATCACTGGCTTTATCCCCGACCAGGACGGATGACGCAAGATCAACACCAAAGTCGCGTTGCGCATCAACGATCATGCCGGGGTTCGGCTTGCGCCTTGCCGATTCGCGCTTGTACTTGCCGATTCCGTGCTGAGGATGGGTTGGACAAAAATAGACTTCGTCGATGGGGCAGCGCTCTCGTTCGAATTGGAGTCGCATCCATCGGGTAAGAGCAAGAAAATCCCGCTCCGTATACATACCTCGCCCAATGCCCGCCTGATTGGTGATCACGAAGATCAGATAGTCCCGAGCCTTTGCGACCCGGCAGAGTTCGAAAATGCCAGGGATAAAATCGAAATTGTCTTGACGATACACGTAGCCGTGATCACGATTTATCACTCCATCGCGATCGAGAAAGAGGGCGGGGCGTTTTCCGTGCGACATATCACCGGACAAGATGCTGCAGCTCGGTCTGTGCTCGCAGATAGTCTTCCGGTATGCCGATGTCGATAAAATGGCCGCCGGAAACGAATATCTCAAAATGCGCGTGGGTTACCGCACCGGCCAGGAATTCGGTTTCGAAGGAAAACCGTTCCAGCGCCGGTCCTGACGCCAGAATATCCGCGGGCAGAACATAGCAGCCGGCGTTTATCAGCCCGGGCCCGCGGACTCCGCTCTCGATGCGAGTAACGCGCCCGCCGTCGACACTCAGCCTGCCATAACGCTGCGTATCATCCACCTGTCTGCCGACAATGATGGGTCGTCTATGTCTTTGCCACTGCGCTTCCAGCAACGCAAAATCCAGGTCGAGGTAGGTGTCGCCATTGAATACAAAGACATGATCCGCGACACAAAGGGATAGCGACTGCCTCAGCGCCCCGCCCGTGCCCAACGGCGTTGACTCCACCGCATACTTCAGCGCAATACCGCCGAAACACTCGCCGAAGTGGTCAACTATCAGCCCGGCCTTGTAGCCGAGTGAAAGGACGACATGACCGAACCCTTTCGCCTCCAGCGAGCCAAGCAGTAATTCGAGGAAGGGCCTTCCGGCCACCGGGGCCATCGGTTTGGGCAGATCGGGCACGATCGATCTGAGACGCGTACCCAGTCCTCCTGCAAGAATGATTGCGTCTTTCATGCGCCGTCCATCTCTACATTTGCCGGAAGCGAGCTCTTCGTTACCCAGGTCTGGCCGATCCAGAACATCTCCGAAGCCTATCTCTTTTTTGACGCACTGCCGAAAGATCCACCCGTCTACCGCACGCAGCTCGCCGTTTGCCGGAGGCTTTTGCTAGTGTTGGCTGAGGGGTAGAGAGTAATGGGTATCTCGGGCGCCTTGTTCCAATGACGAAATCAGGCGCCGCATGGCGAACCGATGACGCGAACAGTTCGCTAGATCACGTTTTGAAAATTCGACTTCCCTTTATTTTTTTCGGCGATAAATGATGAACTCCATCTGGCAGCGCGCACTTAGAAATTCATGGCTGACGCCGGTAATTCTTTTTCTTTTATGCGGGATGCGCAACATCGACCTGCCAGGCCTGTACATGGATGCGGTCAACCCGGACTATCTGGCAGCGCGGTTTCTCCACCCTGCGTTGCACAACCCGGTGTACGAGCTGCCCAGCTACTTTTTCAATATCCTGGGAAATTACTATCACGGCGTACAAAATTACTACGTCGCCGTGCCATTTCTAGCCTTTTTTGGTTCTTCCGTCACCAGCATCCGCCTGGCCCAGATGCTTTTTGGAGCCATCATCGTCGCTGGCTGCACGTCGATTGTACAAAGAATCTCTCGATCAAACGCTCTCGCCTTAGCCTGCGGCGTGGCTCTGGCAACGGAGATCGCGTTCATCGCATCCTTCCGCGACCAAAATTACATCGTGCTCGGTGGATTCGCATGGCTAACCCTGGCACTGCTGGTGCTGTTTCCGAGGAACCTGTCGCCCGAAGCCGACAGAGCAATAAGCCACCGACGGATATTCGTCTCAGGAATTTTCTGCGGGCTCGCCGCTTACGGCTACTTCGTCCAGATATTTTTCTTTCCCGCGATGTTGCTTCTTACTTTGAGGCAAGGCGCTTTCACCGGCCGTACTTTCATGATCTGGTGCGCCGGTGTGGCGGTAGGTTTGCTGCCCTATGCATTTGGCTATTTTTCGATGTATCTCGCCCTTGGCGGAATTCATCCGATGATGGAGAGCCTTCAAGCGGGCTTGACCACGCTACAGCCCATGCAGGCGGGCGGCAGCGTGACCAGAAATCTCGTCGAGGTCTTCGATTTTGCAAGATTCGCCGTTTCAGATCGGGAAAATGAGCTCATGGCCCTGGGCACAGCCCTGGGCTCAACGTGGGGCACAATCAAATTCGGCATGCTGTGTTTTTGCTCCATTGCGCTGTTCGCCGGTCTTTTGGCCAACCTCGCAAGGAGACGCGGGGCGATTATCGACCTGATGATGGGGATGCTGCCGATCTCCTTCCTGTGTGTTAGCGCTGTCTTCGGCAGTCGCCTGGGCGCGCACCATTTTTCGGTGCTCGTTCCGCTGATGTACGTGCTTACCGCGCTTTTAGTGGCGCGGGTGATCGTCCAGCCCCTTCGAAAGCGGGGCAGTCCGACGGTCGCGCGTGCGGCAATCGTTGTATTGACGGTGTCGGCGGTCATCGCAAATTTCTGTCAGCAGCAAGCATATTTGAATGAGCTGAACCGCACGGGCGGCGCAAGACGATCTTCCAGCGCACTAACCACTCTTGCAGATCAGGCAAGAGACACCGGCCAGCATTCGATATATGCATTTCCGGATTGGGGCTTTTTTACGTCATTCGCTGTCCTCACTGAAAACAGCGTTCCCTACGTGCTAGACATCAGCCCAGCGGCCATCGCCAATGCGCGCGCGGCCAACGATGGGAGGAACGAGATTCGCCTGGTCTACTGGGATGATAAAGACCAACAGCGCTACACCGATGCGCTAAAAGCGGCAAACGTCGGCTCCGTAGAACAAGCGGATTTCCGGCAGCGCGATGGAACAGCAGCATTCCATATGCTCAGAGCACATTTCATTCCGGTAAACACCGCGAAAATAAATGGACTGAAGTAGAAGATGATAATTTTTTCGACGAAGAATGGCCTGGAACACGTGAATTCGGAAAGCTGGCTTGAGCGTTCACAGCGTCAGACCGTCGTCGGCGACGCAGCCAGTCTCTGCCTATTTTTGTTCTCATCCAGCTCGGTGAGCGGCCTGGCTTCGCCGACGAGAGTCCTGACGACATGGTGATGCATAATCTCGGGCTGCCAGCCCTGCTCGCATGGACGAAAAAGGTCTTGTTCGGAAAGAGCAGTACTTTGCTGGAAACTATCAACAGCCACGACAACAACTACAACGTCCTGCGCGTCATTCTTGCGGCATCAGTGATCTGGTTTCATTCCAGCTATATCGCCGGATTCAGTCGGCCCGATTGGGCAAGCCGCCATCTTTACCCTATTACCGACCTCGGTGGCCTCGCCGTACAGTGTTTCTTTTTTCTCAGCGGCTTGTTTGTCGCGCAGAGCATCTACAAAGACAACAATTTGCTCGACTACTCGATCAAACGGATCATGCGCATCTTTCCCGGCCTGTTCGCCTGCCTGGTGGTGACTACCGTTCTGCTTGCCATGGCCACGCTTGGACCTAATTTCTGGCACGTACTGGCAAACCGTGAAACCTACGATTACATACTCGACAACGGTGTTCTGAATCTCACGTGGTCCATTCCAACGCTGATTCCGGATAACCCGAGCACCACGATCAATGGCTCCATCCACACACTGAATACCGAAGTGAAAATGTACGTGATGCTCGGCCTGTTTGGTTTGGCGGGCATCGCTTCAGAAAAGCGGTCGATGGCAGGTGCTTCAGTAATTCTACTGATTGCCGTGGCGGCAACCGGCGCCTCCATTACGGCCGTCATCAGCGCTCCGAACGATGCTTGCGCGATGATCACAATGTTCATGGTCGGTGTTCTTGCATTCGCCCTTGCTGAAAAAATCGTTGTCAGCGGCATTCATGGCGTGTTGCTGCTTTTGCTCTTTTTTCTAACCCATAAAACGCCGCAGATTCACACTATCGTCTTCTATGCACTCGCGGTGTGGATCATGATTTTCATCGGCCAGTTGCCGAGTCTGCGCCGCTGGCTAAAACCGCGAGTCGATCCAAGTTACGGCATCTATATCTACGGCTGGCCATGCGAGCAGTTGGTCAAGGTATTGATGCCTTCAGCGACAGCAACCGCCGTAACGTTGCTCGCCATCCCTTCAGCGTACGTGTTTGCGCTTTTCAGCTGGCGCTACGTCGAAAAACCTTGCATGGACATGGCAAAGAGCGTCACCCACAAAAGAACATCTTGGGAAGGCCTTGTTACAGTGTTCACAGCCAAGGTTCCGTGGAGAAAAAATGTCTACGTACTGCTCGCCGTCGTTGGATTGTGCCTTACGATGCAATTCCTGACGGGGCACTTCAATTTTCAACCCGTACGCACCATGGCTTCGAAGATCATCGACTTTGGTCCGCACGAGGCGTCTTCAAAGCAAGGCTTCAATGTGCAATCGGACGGCCGCTCAGCCTTGTGGGTAAAAGTCGATACCAAGCCGGCCAAAGATTCCGTTATCGTTTTTGATGGACACTGGCTCGATACTACGGTCGATACTCAGACAATGACGTTGACTGCGGGCGTACCCGCATGGATGACGAGCGGCGGAGGCAACAAGGAAATTTGGCTCCGCAGCGTTTCAGCCGACGGCATTTTACTGTCCAACACAGTAACGCTGAAATTGACTCGTTAGAGGTATGTACCTACGGGCAATACTACACAACTTCAAAAGACCTGATCGGCGCGAAACATTAGGCATATCACTCATTCAATCCCAGCGCAGCTTGCTTCAGCGATCAGATAGCCAAGGGTGCACCCCGAGAAGGATGCACTCTTCGATTTCGATGCTTCGCGCCTGCGCTTCGGTGCGAACGGTGAACCGGCCGCTTCGACTTGCCCTCATCAACTTCCTGATCAGATCCGTGATCAAATCGGAACAGGGCGCGTAAATATCAGCCGTCAAGAAATCGGCTTGAGCCACAGCGAGCCAGTGATGCCATAACGGGCTAAGCAAGGAGACACTTATTTGACGGTAAATTGAACG
>CAIKJM010000549.1 GCA_903827735.1 uncultured Rhodanobacter sp.
CCGACGCGTCGCGCTCCACCGTGATCACCGGATGGATGACCGCGTGGATCTGCACTGTGTCGGAGAGCACCATGCTGGTGGTGTCGATCAGAAACGGCATGTCGTCGGTGACGACCTGGAGCAGGCTGCGGCCAGCCGAGCCCTGCTCCGGGTTCACCACACGCACTACGGCGTGACCGGGCGGGCGCTGCTGCGCAAAGGCCAGCAGGCTGGCGACGAGCTCGGCCCACTGTGCCGGCGTGTGCAGTTCGATATCGCTGCCGGTAAGTCGGGCGAAAAAGGCCTGACAGAAAATCTTGGCCTCCGCGAGGCGTTCCGGCGGCAGGCCGGCGTTTTTCAGTTCCTCAAAAACCACGGACGATAGGGAGTGATCGTTAACCGCGTGAATCGCATTCATGGCGTCTACTGATGAGTGGAAACGGGAAAAAGGGGGTAAAAAGCCTTGGAAGGATACGCCCCGCATGTGACTGAATCCACCCGCGCTGCCGCGCATTCACCATGCGATTGCGCATGGATTCATCGGTAAAGCGCGAGCGCAGACTCACCGCGCCGATCGACTATGCAACCCCTGCGCTCTAACAAGCCCGATCCGCCGAGCGAATGCACGCCTTTCCGCAGGCACGGATACGTCGGGGAAAGAAGAAGCAACCGGCTTCTGTGGCGCCCATCCATGAGCCCCTTCGTTTCACACCGACCTTCACAACGAAAGTGGAATGCTATTAGTGGGAATTAGGGACGTCGATCATGCGGCTGTGCGGAAGATTGAGCAGATGACGATTGCTTCTGCTAATCACTGGTGTTGAACGGCAGTTAAAAGTAAACTGTCCGGTATAGTAGTGTTTTGGGTACCCCGGATGAGCATTGGTGCGCTAGCGTTTTCGCCGGCAGCGCCGGTGCAAGCGATAGGACGCTACCCGCGTTGGAACTGGCTTTTTTCACGACATTTGGCCTAGCAGAATGATGATGAATCGACCCTTCGCCCCTTCTGCCGCGCCGCAACAAGAATCGTAAACCTCTCCCCATTTCGATCAAGCAAGCTCTGGAGCTCACATGAAGTCCTCGTTACTGCGCACACCGGCGTTGTGCCTGGCCCTGCTGGCGATCGCCGCCTGCGGCAAAGGCAAGGATCAACAGCAGCAACAGCAGCCGCCGCCGGAAGTGGGCGTGGTCAAGGCTGAGCCCACCAACTCGCCGCTGACCCGTGATCTGGTCGGCCGCCTCTCGCCCTACCGATCGGCCGATGTGCGCGCTCGCGTGGCCGGCGTGCTGCTGCGGCGGGTTTATGACGAGGGCACCGACGTCAAAGAAGGCCAGGTGCTGTTTCTGATCGATCCGGCACCCCTGAAGGCCGCGCTCGATTCTAGCCTTGCCGCGCTGGCGCAGGCGCAGGCCACGTACGCGAATAACAAGGTGGCCGCCGAGCGCGCCCATTCGCTGGCTCCCAGCGGCTATATCGCCAAGTCCGACCTGGATACGGCCGATGCGAACGAGCGCACCGCCGCCGCTTCGGTGCAGCAGGCCAAGGCCAACGTGCAGACTGCGCGGATCAACCTCGGATACGCCAGCGTGCGGTCGCCGATCGATGGCCGCGCCGAGCAGCAGCAGGTCACCGAGGGCGCTCTAGTGGGCCAGAGCGACGCGACGCTGCTGACCACGGTCGACCAGATCGACCCGCTGTATGTCAACTTCACCCTCAGCGCGAGCGAGCTGGAGAAAATGCGCGCCGCTCAGACCAGTGGCGGCGTCACCCTCGCCGACCCGAACACCGCTGTGGTGCAGATCGTGATGCCCGACGGCAGCCGTTACGGTCAGCAGGGCACGCTGGATTTCTCTTCGGCCACGGTTGACCCCACCACCGGCTCGATCAACCTGCGTGCCAAGGTGCCCAATCCGCAGCACAGCCTGCTGCCGGGCCTGTATGTCACGATCAAGGCCGATCTCGGCGAACAGCACAACATCTTCCTGGTGCCACAGCCGGCGCTGCAGCGCGACACCACCGGTGCCTACCTGATGGTGGTCGGCGAAGACGGCAAGGTTGCCCGCAAGAACGTCTCGGCCGACCAGACCGCCGGCAGCAACTGGGTGGTGACCAGCGGCCTTAAAACCGGTGATCAGATCATCGTCTCCGGACTGCAGACCGTGAAGGAAGGCGCGCCGGCCAAGGCACAGCCATGGCAGCCGGGGCAGGATCCCGGCGCCAGCCAGCCGGGTCAGGCCGGCAACCAGCCCGCCGCAGCACAGGGCGGCAAAGCCCCGTCCGACAAGCAGTAACGGAGCCCGATCATGCCGAGTTTTTTCATTGACCGCCCGATTTTTGCGTGGGTGGTAGCGATCCTCATCACCCTCGTCGGCACCCTCTCGGTGCTGAACATGGGCGTGGAGTCGTACCCGAATATCGCGCCGCCGCAGGTCACCGTCACCGCCACCTACCCCGGCGCCAGCGCTGACACCGTCGAGAAGACCGTGACCCAGGTGATCGAGCAGCAGCTGACCGGTATCGATCACCTGCTGTACTTCAGCTCGTCCTCCAGCTCCAACGGCACCGCCACGGTGACGCTGACGTTCGAGACCGGCACCGACCCCGATATTGCCCAGGTGCAGGCCCAGAACAAGGTCTCGCTGGCCACACCGCGACTGCCGACCGAAGTGTCCCAGCAGGGCGTGATCGTCGCCAAGAGCAATCCTGACTTCCTGATGTTCCTGGCGCTGGTCTCGGACAATCCGGCCATCGACGGCGACCGCCTCAACGACATCGTGTCGTCGCAGGTACTCGATCAGATCGGCCGCATCTCCGGCGTGGGCAACACGCGCCAGATCGGTTCGGAGTACGCCATGCGCATCTGGCTGAATCCGGACAAGCTGCAGGGCTACGGCCTGTCGGCTTCAGCCGTGCAAAGCGCCATCTCGGCGCAGAACGTGCAGTTTGCGGCGGGCTCACTCGGCTCCGATCCGGCGGCCAAGGGCCAGGGCTTCAGCGCCACCGTGTCGGCCGAGGGTCGTTTCTCCTCGCCGGAGGAATTCGGCAACATCATCCTGCGCGCTAACAACAACGGAACCGTGGTCAAGCTCAGCGACGTGGCCCGCATCACCTTCGGTCCGCAGACCTATGGCCTGGGCGCAACGTATAACGGCAAACCTGCCGGTGCTTTCGGCGTGCAGCTGCTGCCGGGCGGCAACGCGCTGGATGTGGCCACCGCGGTTCGCTCGAAGATGGATGAACTGGCCAAGTCGTTTCCGCCTGGCGTGCATTACATCGTCCCTTACGACAGCACG
Source organism: uncultured Rhodanobacter sp. (assembly GCA_903827735.1). Classification (GTDB taxonomy): domain Bacteria; phylum Pseudomonadota; class Gammaproteobacteria; order Xanthomonadales; family Rhodanobacteraceae; genus Rhodanobacter. The sequence goes on from CAIKJM010000549.1 coordinate 3,274, forward strand.
CCGTTCGTCAAAATCTCGATCAAGGAAGTGATCGAGACGCTGGTCGAGGCCATCATCCTGGTCTTCCTGGTGATGCTGATCTTCCTGCAGAACTTCCGCGCGACGATCATCCCCACCCTGGTCATTCCCGTAGTCTTGCTGGGTACATTCATTGGCCTGCTGCCGCTGGGTTTCACGATTAACCAGCTGACCCTGTTCGGCATGGTGCTGGCCATCGGTATCGTGGTGGATGACGCGATCGTGGTGATCGAGAACGTCGAACGCATTATGAGCGAGGAAGGTCTCTCGCCCAAGGACGCTACGCGCAAGGCGATGGGCCAGATTACCGGCGCTATTGTGGCCATCACCGTAGTGCTTGCAGCGGTGTTCGTGCCGTCGGCGTTCCAGCCCGGCGCGTCGGGCGTGATCTACAAGCAGTTCGCGCTGACCATCGCCGTGTCGATGGGTTTCTCGGCATTCCTGGCTTTGTCATTCACGCCAGCGCTGTGCGCGAGCTTCCTCAAGCCCACGCACGACGAGAAAAAGAACGTCGTGTACCGCGGCTTCAACAAGGCGTTCGATCGGGTCAACAAGACCTACACCGGACATATCGGCAGCGCGGTGAAACATGCGCCGCGCTGGATGATCGTGTTCGTGGTCATCTGCGTGCTGGCCGGCGTCCTTTTCTCGCGCTTGCCCACCAGCTTCGTGCCCAGTGAGGATCAGGGCTTTGCGCTGGCGATCGTGTCACTACCGCCGAACGCATCCCTGCAGCGCACGCAGGGCGTGATGAAGCAGATTCGCGACGTCTTGCTCAAAGACAAGACCAATGTCGCCGGTGTGTTTCAGATCTCCGGCTTCAGCTTTGTGGGCTCCGGTGAAAATACCGGCATGGCCTTCATCAAGCTCACGGACTGGGCCGATCGAAGTACTACCGCCGATGATTTTATCCAGCAGGCCAACGGCAAGCTCCACGGCATCCGTGACGCGCAGGTCTTTGTGGTCAACCTGCCGACCATTCGCGGCCTGAGCCAGTTCGGCGGCATCGACATGTATCTACAGGCGCGTGCGGGCCAGTCGCGAGACGATCTGACCAAGGCGCGCAACACCGTGCTTGGCATGGCGTCCAAGGACAAGACGCTGGCCAAGATCCGCCCCAATACGCTGGAGGATGCGCCACAGCTGAATCTCACCGTGGATCGCGTGCAGGCGCAGTCGATGGGCCTGTCGGTCAGCGATATCTATACCGCAATCCAGCTCACGCTCGCGCCGGTGTACATAAACGACTTTGCGTACGGTGGCCGCGTCAAGCGCGTCTATGTCGAAGCGGACCAGCAGTACCGCATGGACCCGAACGCGTTCCAGCACATTTTCACACCGAGCACGCTGAGCAGCACCAGCAGCACGTCGGCGACGTCGAGTTCGACCAGTACGAGCTCGACCAGCAGTTCGACGACGAGCTCGACCAGCTCCAGCACGTCGACCAGCAGCACGAATCCGTACAACATGATTCCGTTGGCCAGCGTGGTGAAGGCGACCTGGGGCATGGCATCGCCCGCATTGACCCGTTACAACGGCTACTCCGCGGTGGAAATCGTGGGTGACGCTGCACCGGGCTATTCGACCGGCCAGGCCATCACCACGATGGAGCAGATCGTCGACCAGCACTTGTCGAAGGATTACGGCTACGACTGGACAGGTCAGTCGTATCAGGAGCTGCTCTCGGGCAACTCCGCCACCTTGCTGATGGTGCTGTCGGTGGTGATCGTGTTCCTCTGCCTTTCGGCGCTGTATGAAAGCTGGTCGATTCCGGTGGCCGTGTTGCTGGTGGTGCCGCTGGGCATGCTCGGCGTGGTGGTGTTCGAAATGCTGCGCGGCCTGCCCAACGACATCTACTTCAAGATCGGTCTGATCACGGTGATGGGTCTGGCAGCCAAGAACGCCATTCTGATCATCGAGTTCGCGGTGGAGAAGCAGGCCGAAGGCAAGACACTGCGCGAGGGCGTCATCGAAGCGGCCCAGCTGCGTCTGCGCCCCATCCTGATGACCTCG
>CAIKJM010000550.1 GCA_903827735.1 uncultured Rhodanobacter sp.
CAGGGCGGCGTCGACCCGCTCGGGCAGCACCACCGGCAGCCGCGTGTGAATACGCAGCCGGTTGACGTGAGGAATGTCGGCCAGTCCAGCGCTCAACTCTTCCAGTTTGGCGGTCGCCAGCGCCAGCGGATCGCCGCCGGAGAGAATCAGCTCGGTGATCGAGCTGTCCTCGCGCAGATGGGCCAGCGCCTGCCGCCACTGGCCGGCGGCGGCCATTTCCTCGGCGTAGGGGAAGTGCCGGCGGAAGCAGTAGCGGCAGTTGATCGCACAGCTGCCGCTGGCGATCAGCAGCGCGCGGCCATGGTACTTGTGCAGCACGCCGTGGGCGGCGCGGGCGTCCATGTCGCCGACGGCATCCGTGACGAAGCTGGGAACATCATCGAGCTCGGCCAGCTGCGGCAGCACCTGCAGCAGCAGCGGATCGCGCGCGTCGCCGTGGCGTATGCGTCGCACGAAACCGCGCGGCACGCGCAGCGCGAAGCCGGCATCCTCGGCAGGCAGCTGAGTCGACAAATGTTGCAGGCCGAGCAGGGCGAGCAACTCGGCGGGCTCGGTCACCGCATCGCGCCAGTGGTGACGCCAGTCGCCGCCCTCGGTGCCGGTGGCTGAGGTTAGGCGGGCGGCGGTGCTTGCAGGTATCATGTGCGGCCTCGGTACGGGCGTGCTGCCCGACTGACCCATTAATTTTAGCCGCTGACGGCAGCGGTTTGACGTTACTTCTTATATTCCGGAGCGAAATGCATGGCGACCCTTGGCCTCAATGATGTCAAAACGGGCAAGAAGATTCTCCACAACGGTGATCCATGGATCATCACCGAGGCCGACTTCGTCAAGCCCGGCAAGGGTCAGGCCTTCACCCGCATCCGCATCCGCAACCTGAAGGACGGCCGCACCACCGAGCAGACGCTGAAGTCCAGCGACTCCTTCGAGGAAGCCGACGTGGCCGATACCGATATGCAGCTGTCTTTTATCGACGGCGTCGGCAAGGACCGCGTGTGGAACTTCATGCAGATGGAGACCTTCGAGATGGCGCAGGCCCCGCTGACCGCGATGGGCGACGCCTGGAAGTGGCTCAAGGGTGAGGAAGAATGCGTGGTCACGCTGTTCAACGGTCAGATCGTTGCGGTGCAGCCGCCTAAGTTCGTCGAGCTGAAGATCGTGCAGACCGATCCGGGCGTGCGCGGCGACACCTCCGGCGGTGGCGGCAAGCCGGCTACGCTGGAAACCGGCGCCGTGGTGCGCGTGCCGCTGTTCGTCAACCAGGACGAGATCATCAAGGTCGATACCCGCACCGGCGAGTACGACAGCCGCGTCAAGTAAGCGCGTCAAGCTCCGGTCATGCCGGAGCCTCAGCATCGAGGGGCGGACGTCGCAGGGCGTGCCGCCTCTTGTTTTATAAAGTCAGCACCAACCAGCGGCCCACGGGAGCGAGCCTACGATGAGTGAAATATCTTTGCAGCCGATCGACCTTCTGATCGAAGCGCGCTGGGTGGTACCGGTGGAGCCGCACGCCGTGGTGCTGGAAGATCACGCCGTTGCCGTCAACGGCGACCAGATCGTCGCGCTGCTGCCGATTGCCCAGGCCCGTGCCCGCTATGCGCCGCGCGAGCGCGTGGAACTCACCGAGCATGCGTTGATTCCCGGTCTGGTCAACAGCCACACGCACAATCCGATGACCCTGCTGCGCGGCCTCGCCGACGACCTGCCGCTGATGGTCTGGCTACAGCAGCACATCTGGCCGGCCGAGGCCAAGGTGATCGGGCCGGAGTTCGTGCGCGACGGCGTCGAATTGGCCGTGGCCGAGATGCTGCGCGGTGGTACCACCTGCGTCAATGAAAACTATTTTTTCCCCGACGTGATCGGCGCCACGTATCGCCAGCTCGGTTTTCGCGCGGTGGTCGGTCTGCCGGTGATCGATTTCCCGACCGCCTGGGCAAAGACTGATGACGAATATTTCGAGCGTGCCGGCGAAGTGCACGACAGCTTTCGTGGCGAGGCGCTGATCACCACCGCCTTCGCGCCGCATGCGCCGTATACGGTGTCGGACGAGAGCTTCGAGCGTATTCGCGTGCTGTCCGATCAGCTGGATATTCCGGTGCATTTGCATACGCATGAAACTGCGCACGAAGTTGAGGAAGAAAAGAAAAAGAGCGGCCTGCGCCCTTTCCAGCGCCTGCAGAAGCTCGGGCTGATCAACGACCGGCTGATCGCCGTGCACATGACCCAGCTGACGGATGGTGAAATCGCCGTATGCGCCGAATCTGGCGTGTCCGTGGTGCACTGCGCGGAGTCAAACATGAAGCTGGCCTCGGGTTTTTGCCCTGCGGAAAAGCTGCGCCGCGCCGGCGTCAATGTGGCGATCGGCACCGACGGCTGCGCCTCGAACAACGATCTGGACATGTTCGGCGAGATGCGCAGCGCTGCCCTGATGGCCAAGGCGGTCGCTGAAGATGCCGC
>CAIKJM010000551.1 GCA_903827735.1 uncultured Rhodanobacter sp.
ATGCAACGTGCCGGGCACTGGCGGCAAAAACTCCGATAGCGTCACCATCAACACCGCTCCCGGCGTATTGAATGCGTTTCTTGGCACGCTACCGGCGGGCGCCGTCAACACTATCAGCGAGTCCTGGCCAACGCTTATCTCAGCCGGAACGGTGGCGCCTCTGGTTAACGTGCCTGTGTTAGGCGTCGGACTCGTCCAGATATCTGCATCGGCCAATGTGCAGCTCGCTACCAATCCGGCCACACCGCTGAACTTTAGCGTGGACCCGACGGTTCCCATTGCCCAGCAGCCCAACATGACCCAGACGGCGGGCACATCGTCCGAGATTCTTGGTACCTTGATTGGCAGTCTCCTGGGTTCGACGTCTTTGAAAACCACGGTCAATTTAGGGGGCGCCTCGTTGTCGTTGCCTGTGGCTCCGCTGCTGGCCACGCTATCAGCGGCACTGGCACCGGTGCTTTCCGCGCTGGACAGCGCGCTGCTCGGTCCGCTGCTGCAGACGTTGGGCGTCAATATCGGCACGGCCCAGGTGAACCTGCGCTCGGTGAACTGCAACACGGCCGCCCAGTTGGTCTACTGAGCGGTGTTTAGCCCCGCATCCTTTGGTGGATCGACAACCACTTGACCCGCGGTGCAGCACCTTTAGACTCGGCAAATAAGAAATGGGTCGGCGCATCGTTCGATGCCGTTATTGGTCGACCATCCAACGTACAATCGCCGGGAACGCAGGGGACGAACGCAATGAACAGCAGCGCGGCTACACGACGCGTCCAGAACGGGATGATCGCTCTGGCTTTTGCCGGCTTTTCGGCCCTCTCCGTGGCGGCTACCGCTCCATCGGCTGCGACCTCATCGGCCACGCCCCCGGCGGCGGATGCTGACGCCACCGACACGTCCGGCAGCTCGGTGGAGTACCTGCAGCACCTGGTCGACACCCATCAGCTGAACGAAATTCGCACCACCTACAACGGCAAGTACGGCGCCAGCGAGCTGTTTCAGCCGGAAAAGCTCACCTATTTCGTCGCGCTGTTCCACGACAAGGTGTTCTGGCGGGTGATCCGCACCGATTCGATGAAGAATGCCGACGACGTCTATCGCGCCTTCGTCGCGCAGACCGAAAAGCTGGCCGAAGTGGATATCGACGCCCTGCGCCTGCAGGCCGGCAATAAATACGCCGAACAGATGGTCACGTTGAATCAGCAGCGGCTGCAGAACCTGCAGCAGGACGCCGTACGCCAGCAGCAGCAGTCGCAGCAGGTCGCGGCGCAGCAGCAGCAGGCCGAACAGCAGGCGGTCTCGTTGAGCAATGATTTGCGCAATACCAGCAGCCAGCTCGATGCGGTGAAGCAGCAGATACGCGCTCTGGAGGCTCAGCAGAACAGCACCGAGATCGAGCTGCCGCCGCCGCCCGAGACGCCCGCTGCGCCCGCCGCTCCCGCTGCGAATCAGCCTGTTCCCGCCGCCGCACCTACCGCACCGGCGCCGGCCAATTCCACCCATTGATGCTTGCAGTCAGACCACCCGTGCTCAGGCACGGGTGGCTGCGATGGTTTTCGTCGATTCGCGTTTGCCGCCGAAGACATTCGGCTAAACAGAAATGCTCAGGCTTTCAGCAGCGCCGGCGTGGCCTGCTGCCCAATGGCGTCGACCATTGCTTTGGCCACGTTGAGGTTGCCCGCCACGATATTGCCGCTGGCCGGAATGCCGTCGCGGCCGGCGAAGTCGCAGTAGCGGCCGCCCGCCTCGTGCACCAGCAGCACGCCGGCGGCCAGGTCCCACGGCTTCAGTCCTATCTCGAAGTAACCGTCATACCGGCCGGCAGCGACATAGGCCAGATCGAGCGCGGCCGAGCCGGAGCGGCGAATGTCCTCGGCCTGGCCGAGCATGGCGCGGGTAATATCCATCTGCGCGGTCAGATGCTCGCGCTGACGGAACGGAAAGCCCGTGCCGATCATCGCGCCGCCGAGGTTTTCGCGCTTGGACACGCGCATGCGGCGGTCGTTGAGGTAAGCGCCGTCGCCCTTGCTGGCGGTATACAGCTCGTCGCGTAGCGGATCGAAGACCACCGCGTGAATCGGCACGCCTCGTTCCAGCAGCGCGATGGAAACGCTGAAATGCGGAATGCCGCGCAGGTAGTTATGGGTGCCATCGAGCGGGTCGATCACCCACTGCAGCGGTCCCTTGCCGGTGGCGCCGCTTTCCTCGGCCAGGATCGAATGATTCGGGTAGGCGCGGCGCAGCTCCTTGATGATTTCCGCTTCGGCCAGCTTGTCGACTTCGGAGACGAAATCCAGCTGCTGCTTTTCGACGATATTGAGGCCGTCGATGCGGTTCATATAGCGCAGGATGATGTTGCCTGCAGAACGCGCGGCGCGCGCCGCGATCGTGACGTGGGGTCTGGGCATGGCCTTGGACTTTGCAAAAGAGCGGAATCGCGACGCGCAAGTCTAGCAGAGGCGGGCGGTTCGGGCCTTTTCGGCGG
>CAIKJM010000552.1 GCA_903827735.1 uncultured Rhodanobacter sp.
AAGCGTTCGTCGTTGGCGGTCTGGCGGCTACGCTGGCTCTCTGCGATCTTGAATATATGGGCATCACTTATCCTAAGCATCTTGCTAACAAGGTATCCGACCGGCTCTGTGAGCTTTTGTCGAGCGCATTGATCGGGGCGGGTTCACCGCGGCTGCTTGTAGATCACGCCACCCTTCATCACGAACGGCACGTGTTCCAGCGCGCTGATGTCGGTCGTGGGGTCGCCCGGCACGGCGATGATGTCGGCGTCGAGGCCGGCCTTGAGCTGGCCGAAGCTTTCCTGCTGGCGCAGTATGCTCGCGTCGACGGCAGTGGCGGCGAGCAGGGCGCGGGCGGGCGACATGCCGTCGCGCACCATCCACTCCAGCTCCTTGTAGTTGGTGCCGTGGGTAAACACGCCGACATCGCTGCCGCAGCCGATCGTGACGCCGGCGGCCATCGCCAGTTTGAACGCGTTCGCCGCCTGCCTCATTGCGTCGGTCGGCGGCATGCCGGGTTTCCAGCCGCTGAAGTATTCGGCGTAGGCCGCTTCGGCTTCCAGCGTCGGCAGGTAGGCGACGTGGTGCTGCTTCATTAGCTCGAAGTTTTCGCGCGTGCCGTCGAAGCCGTGTTCGATGGTGTCGACGCCGGCGAGTACCGAACGTCGCATGCCTTCGGGCGTAGTCGAGTGCACCGCTACCCGTAGACCAAGCGAGTGCGCGGCCTCGACGCCGGCGTTCAACTCGTCCTGGGTGAACGTAGGCACGGAGCCCTTGCTCTTGCCGCAGTGGTAGTCGGCGTACAGCTTGATCCAGTCCGCGCCGTGGCCGGCCTGATCGCGTACCGCGTCGAGCATCTGGTCGCGGCCGCTGACCGGAATACCACCCTGCGGCAGATCCAGGTTGGCGAAGCCGCTGGGCCCGGGCCCGTAGCAGTGGCTGGCAATCGTCGCGCGCGTGGCGACAAACAAATGCGGCCCTGGAATCATGCCCTCGTTGATCGCGCGCTGCACGTCGACGTCCGCATAACCCGCGCCCTCGGTGCCCAGATCGCGCAGGGTGGTGAAGCCGGCCATCAGGGTGTCGCGCGCGTGCTGCACGGCTTCGATGGTGCGATAGGCCTGCGACTCCTTCAGCACCTGATCGTTCCACAGCGTCTCGTTATACGGATGCAGAAAGATGTGCGAGTGCGCGTCGATCAGCCCGGGCAATAACGTCATGCCGGGTAGCTCGATGGTTTGCGCATCCGCCGGCGCGTGGACTTCTGCCGACGGCCCCACCGCCAGAATCTTCCCGCCTTGCACCAGCACTAGCCATCCCGCATGCGTCTGCTCGCTGCGCGCGTCAAATACGCGATCGGCCTTGAGCAGCCATGCGTGATCGGCGGGTGTGTTGATCGGGCGAGCTACAGTGGCGCTAGCCACACACAGGGGCAACACTATGCCGGCAAGTGCGGCGGTCGCGCGATGCAGAAATTTCGACATGGCCATGGTGCGACTCTCAAGTTCTGCAGAATGTCGGTGGATTGTGGCGATTGTCTTTACGTACCGATACAGGTGTGACGTAGGACAGGTTTGCAAACCCCGGCACTAAAGGCAACGGAAGTCATGTCAGGCCACTCACGAATGCATGTCGTCGGAGCAGACGCTGCGACAACACAGCCGTGGCTGTTTGTCAGTCAATGGCAAATGCGGTTCAGAATAGCCGTCTAACAACCCGTATCCGAGTGCGGCGGTGGCTACTGATTTACCCAGCAATTCTGAACTGATCGAGTTGGCCGGCAAAGCGGCTTTCGAGCGCGGGCGTGGCTATCACCGTGCCGGGCGCATAGCGTTGTCCAAGGTATCGACCACCGCGCTGGCTGGAGAGGCGCACGGTACGGACACCTATAATTTGTGGCTGAAGTGTGCCGGCGACAACTGGCACTGGGACTGCAACTGCCCCGCGGCGGACGGTGGTTCGCTCTGCAAACATCTGGTGGCGGCCGTATTGACGGCGCGCGACGAGGCAGCAGAGGGCGATGCGGTCGAAGGGCGGCCACGCTCTTCCTCGAAACCCCGCACAAAACCCGACGAGTTGGTCATCTTTCTGCGCGCGCAGCCGGCCGAACGTCTGGCCGGCTGGCTCCAGGAGCTGGCCGACGAGGACGGCGATATCGAAAAGCGCCTGCTGCTTTACCGCGCGGCTGACGAGCCTGGCGCACTGAAAGCGGCGCTGGCCAAACTGCTAAACACCGGCGGCTTTCTCGACTACCGGCGTGCCATGGCGTACGCGCAGCGACTGCAGGCAGCGATCGGACAGTTGCACGAACTGCTGCAACGTGATCCTGACGAGTGTCGTGTGTTGTGCGAGTACGCACTCGGTCGACTGTTCAAGATCTATGGCAATAGCGACGATTCGGCCGGTGCGATCGGCGAGTGTCTTGGCGCGATGGCCGAACTCCATGCGCAAGCGTGCGTCGCGGCACCGCCTGGCAAGGCTCTGGCCAAGTCCCTGCACAGCCTGATGGCAAAGGACGGCTGGAGTACATTGCAGCTGGCGGCTTACTGGAACGCGCTTGGATCCCAGGGACAATCGGCTTACAGCAAGCTTGTGCTGGCCGAGTTTGAACGCTTGCCTCCGCCGGTGCTGCGTGAGCATTACGGCGAAGATTTCAGCGTCTGCCGTCGCGTCGAGGAGCTGGCGCGTTGCGCGAACGACTTCGACCTGCTGCAGCGCGTGCTGCGGCGCGACTTGCAGCACGACTATCAGCACCTGCGCGTGCTGGAAAGCCTGCGCGAGTTTGGGCGCGCGCGTGAGGCTCTGGCCTGGGCCGAGTCGGCGGTCAAGCGGTTTCCGCGAGACGAGCGACTGCGTGCCTTGCTGGCCGAGTGTCTGCTGGAAAGCGGTATGGACGAAGAGGCGCTGGAGCAGACGTGGCAGCGCTTTCAGCAACGGCCCAACGACGATGGCTGGGACGCACTCAAGCGCATCGCCGGCAAGGGGTGGCCCCAATGGCGGCAGCGCGCGCTTGACGAGGTCGCGGCGCGCGAAAAGGGCGACGTTACCATTCCGGTCGTTCTGCTTCTGCACGACGGCGACCTTCGCGCGGCGCAGGCGCTGGCGCA
>CAIKJM010000553.1 GCA_903827735.1 uncultured Rhodanobacter sp.
ATCGCGATAGGGCCTGCCGCTGACGTACCATTTGCGCTCGAGTCCAGACCAGCGGGCGCGTTCATCGTAGGTCCAGTCGTCCAGTCCCTTGGTGTCCGTAGTGTAGAACGGCCAAGCGTACATGAAGCTCTGAAACACATTGCCCTGCATCGGCGTGTCGATGCCCGGCGCGTTGGTGGCGTTGGTAGCGATCGCCTTAAGCGCCGGCGGATGGTGTTTGGCGGCGGCCCACTGGGTGAAGCCGTTATAGCTTCCGCTGAACATGCCGACGCGGCCGTCGCTCCAGGGCTGTCGAGCGAGCCATGCAATCACTGTCGCGGCATCCTCGCCATCGTGCACGTAAGGAACAACCTGGCCGGGGCTTCTCCCCTTGCCGCGCGTGTAGGCGACGACGCCCGCATAGCCATGGGCGGCCATCTTTATGGCATCGCTCATGCTCCAATCGTCATTGGCATAGATTGTGAAATTCAGCAGGGCGGTCAACTTCGTCGGCCCTTGGGAGCGAGGTCGTACGAGAATCGCCGCGATCGTCGCTCCATCCGTCGTAGGGATCAGAACGTGGTCGTCGATAAGGAATCGGCGCTTCGCATCGGTTGTGATCAGCGCTTGCGAGCCAGGCATAAGGTACGTCCATGCGGTCAATACCTCGTGAGACGAAATGCGACTCGCGGCTGAGCTGCATAGGGCGAGCGCCATTCCTGCGCAGGCTTTCTCTTGCTTAGACTCTTCGGCTCGCAGTTTGTCGAAGTCGACGCTGTACCAAGGAAGAATGTCCGCTATCTGGTGGTCAGAGAGGGAGCCATAGAGTTCGGAAAACGCGCGCGCCAGCGCGGCAGAAGCGCCGGTTCCTTCTGCTTCATAGGTCTTCGCCCGGGCGTAGATTCGCCAGGGCACGAGGGCGGGAACGAGCCTCGGTTCGCTCGAGCGATAGATAGTGGCCAGCTGTTCAATCGTTGCTTGCGCATCGGCGAAGCGTTCCGTAGCAAGCTGCAGTCGGTAGAGCGTCGTGAGATCGGCCGGTTTCTCGGCCGAGGCGTAGGTCGGAATCAGCGCGGCGGCGGCGGCCGATAACGCGATTTCTTTGGGCTGGATTGCTCCCCCCTTTGCCGCGGTGGCTACGAGGCTCGCGGCCAACAGCATCGACAAGGCGACTTTCATACAGTCCTTTCTCCGGATGACGGGGTGGAACGAGGATTCGTCCCCCGCGACGTCGTCGCCGAGGCGAAGCGATAATCGCGACATCGTGGAAAAAGGTTTGAAAAAATCGACGAATGAACACTCTGCCGCGATGAACGGGAGATCTGAGCGGTCAGAGAATTCGATTACGCAGCATCTTGGCTCCGTCTCGGCTGGTCGAGATCGTATGGCCGGTTTCCATATGCAGCAGCAGACGCCCCGCACCGGCAGGCTCCGCCCGAGCGATGCGATGGGTGTTTACGATCCAAGAGCGGTGGATACGGACGTACTTCGCTGGATCAAGGGACTTGGCGAATTCCGCCAGCGTCACCCGGACCAGATGCTTGCCGCCGAGTGTCCTCACTTCCGCGTAATCGCCCGCGCCGCCGATGCTCACCACGGTATCGATATCGAGCGGCCGGAGTTCTTCGCCAATCCGGACGAAATAACGGGAGATTCCCACGTCGGCTTGCGTCGCAGGCTCCAGTTCCGGGGTATCCGGCGATATGACGGCGACGGTGGTTTCGGTTTGATCTGCCTCTGCCGTTGCCTTGGGAACTGAGGCGGAAGCTGCTGGTTCGATGGCTTCGACCGCCATCACCTCGTGGCGCGACGCGGTGGAATCTTTATTCTGCGCTCGCATGTGGGATACGGTGGCGATCAAGGCGTAGGTCGTCACATTTTCGAGAGACTGCCACGCCGTCCCGCTGGCTGAGAAAGGCCGCACCACGAAACCGCTCGGGCCCAAGCCGCTGAACAAACCGAGGAGGATGATCAGCACGCCATACGACAAGGTGACGAACGCGGCGCATAGCAGGAGGTGCGCGGCAAGTTGGATTACTCCTGACTGCCCGAGAAGCTGATACGTAATTATCCGTTGCACGGCCGCACCTAAGATCACCACGGGAATCGTATTGGCGGCTCCTCCCAGAAGACATCCGGCGAGATCGAGACCTAAGGCCAGCCGGATCGTGACCGCATAAGCCACAAATATGCCGGCGATCGCCAAAAGATAAAAATTTCGCTGTCTCATTCGCTATCTCACGTCTCGCTTGAACTCCCAGCAACCAAGCCCGCGCTATTTCCTGAAGTGCTCTAGGGCTAACCATCCGAAGCGGAAAATGACTTGTTTCGACCATACGCCGAGCCATTCAGCGATGGTCTCGCCCGCTGCGGTTCTAACAGCCTTGCGTCAGATCATAATTGGCTTGTCTACTTTGTCTGGCGAGTTAGGGAGGTCTTCGACAGGTTGTGAAGCGTGCTGGGGTATTCGCGTATCCGAGTAACCTCGCTTCACAACACAGCCAGCCGGCTGGCTCTGTTAGACGATCCGGTCAGCAGAGTACCAATGGAAAGGGATGCGGTGGCGTTATGTTTCGATGGATCAAGAGTCTCTGGAGCGGTTCGGAGCCGGTGGCGTTTGTCAGTGCGTATGGGCTGGCGGAATCGGTGGCGCGGCTGAAGGCGGCGACGACGTCGTGGTCGCTGTTTCGGGTTGCGGAGCAGGCGGCGGTGGGTCGGGTGAGCGAGACGCGGGTATCGTTGCGACGCGTGGTGCCGATGTTCGGCAATGCGTTCAAGCCGGTGTTTACGGGGCGCTTTAGTCAGGCCAACGGGCAGGTGGTGTTGACGGGGCGGTTCGGACTTAGCTGGTTCGTGAAGTTGTTTATCGCGTATTGGCTCGGGTTTTGTGTGCTAATTGTGCTGCTGTCGCTGCTGGCTGCCGCGCAAAAACCGGCTGCCGCAGGGATGTCGTTGGCGGGTATCGGCATGTTCGCGTTGGGGCTCGGTATGACGCGCCTGTTTGCCTGGTTATCGCGCGGCGATGCCCCGTGGCTTTCGGAGGTGATCCGCACCGCGCTGCATGCGCCGTTGTCGCCAGAGGCGGCGTTGGCCTTGCCCGCATCGCCGCCGTCGGACGCGCGTCCGCGGTTCATCCTTATCGTTACCGGCGTTTTCTGCCTCTTCGGCGTGATGTCTTTTGTCTGTGCGCTGTTGGGTATGGGCGCAGGCAGCGTCTATGCCGGTGGTGGACTGATCGAGCGCTATCCGCAAGCGGTACGTGTTGGAATCGTCGTCAACGGCGTGATGTTGTTGGCGTGCGCCTATGGCATCTATCGCCGTTATCTGTTCGCGTGGTGGGCCGGATTCGTGGTGCTGCTGTTGGGGCAGGCCTACTCCGTGGTCGATCTGTTCACTCGCGGGGATCTGGGCAATGCACGCATACCCGGGACGATCTTCGGTGTGATGTCGGTCATTGTCGTGGGTTTTTGGGGTTGCTGGTGGCACGTGCAGCGGGTTCACTTCCGGAGGTGGAAAAGCTGAGCGGCTTTGTCTCTGCTTAGCTGACTACCGCTCATTTGCGATAGCTCTACCACTTCGATTCACCTGACAGTGCTTTGCATTAGAACAATGTGCTGGGCACATTGTTCTCGCCGGCCGTCAATGCTCACGCGCTTGGATCCCTCCTGAAATAGAGGCGTTTGAAAACCGCCGTCGGTCGGCGGAGGCACTTTCATTTCTATGTCTTGCCATCCTGCCTTAAATGATGCGTCAAAGAATGGCGATACCGGGAAGCATCGGACGGGAGGCGTAGAACCTCCTCCTAAGATATCCAAGTCGACGCGTAAATCGGCGTCTTGAACCTTGAAAAGTCGTTTGGGGCGCAGTCCCGGTATAAAACGCGCCGGTCCTTTGTCCGTGGGATAAAAGGATTCTCGAACCCACACCAAAAGCTTCCAACCGTCTTTGCCGGACAAAATCATCGAATAATTTGCCGTGCGCGGATCGTCGTATGACGTAGTCATCTGCGGCATAGCAAATGCTTTCTCCACCATTTCTACGCTATCCGGATCACGCTTATCCAAACTGAGCTTGGTGATGCGCGCAACGAGCTCGCTGAAATCATATGCACATGTCGCCGTCCTTGTCGGGCGAAGCTGGCTTGCGAAGTGTGGGTTAACCGGTTCGGGAGCACCTTCGACACAAAGGGGGTGAGAGCCCGCGGCTATGGCCGGGCAAGTTGCGACAAAAATTAGTATTCCCATCAACCAACGAAAGACAGGATGCATGATTGCAAGCTTCGCTATTGGAAACGACTCGAGCGAGGATAGGGCCTGCTTCAGCCCTGGTCTAGAGCGCTCTTTGATCATTGGCATTGACCAGGCGCGCAGCCGTCAGCCGCTTCAGTCTTGGTCGAGATGACGACCTCGTCATGCTGGCACAGTACGCCGAATACCCGGGGATCTAAGCAAAACACGCATGCCCGCTGCGTCCTTCGGTGTGCATCGCTGATCGTCGCAACTTTCCGGTGCTGCTGGTGGTACGCGTAGCGGGTTCACTTCCGAAGGTGGGATAGGCTGAGTGGCGCTGACCGGGTCGACGCCTGTTGCTGGCCGATAAAGAGGCCAGCACGGATGCGATTCTTCGACTACTAAGGAGTGCACTCGAGCCCGTAATGCTGCACCTTCTGATATCCCTGATATGTCGCTCGCCATGAACATGCTTGAGGCGCCGCCCGCGCTACTGCTGCGCTGGCAGGACAACGGCGGGCAACGGTTCGCGGGCTGGTTCTTTTCGGCGCGACAAAGCGGCAAAGGACTCGCGCCGCTGTTCATTACCTACTACAGCTGCGGCGGTTTTCTGCGCGGCGGCGTGGGCTACGAGTGGCCGCCGGTGTCGCTGGCGCAGGCCGGCATCTCCGCGCTGTGCATCGACCGACGCCCCGGCTTTACCATGGGCGTTGGCGCGCTACGGCGAAGGTATGGCCGCGGTGGAAAGCGCGATCGATCTGCTGGCCCGACAGGGCGAGATCGACCGCGCACTCGTGGGCATGGGTGGCTTGAGTTTCGGCGGCGAGGTGACGAAGTGGACGCTCGCCCACTCGTAGCTGCTCGCCGCCGCCTCGGTCGCCAACCCGGTGCTGTCGCCGCTGTACGAGCTGATGGGTAGCATGAAAGGCGACGCCTTCGCCAATGGTTTGCGCAACCTGTGGGGCTGGGCTCGCCGAGCGAGACACCGGCGCGTTAAAAAGGCTGTCGCCGGTGTTTCAGCTGGACCGCATCGACGCGCCGATTCTGTTTTAACACTCAGAACAAGAGTACCTGTACGCGCTGGACTATGAGATTCCCCTGATCCGCGCCCACCGCGCCGACCTCTGCGTATTCCCCAACGAGCCGCATAAAAAATTCCAACCCAAGCACAAGCTGGCCGTGTACGAAAGAAACCTGGACTGGTTCCGCTTCTGGCTGCAGGTCTACGAAGATCCCGACCCGGTCAAGGACGCGCAGTACGCCGGCTGGCGGCAGATGAAAGCGGGTGCGCATGGCGATAAAGGCGAGCGATTGAATACGCCGGCGGTGATCGGCGGGTCGGCATCCTGATTGGCGTTGGCCAGAGGCGCAATTGGCCACTTGCGGTCAGCCGCAAGCGACGGCTTGAAAGACACCCGATTGCTCCGTCTGGCTTCATGCGCCCCTTCCGCTTGCCCTTGATCGCAGATATCCGAGACAAGACCCGTTCAACGAAGGACTTCGAACGTTTTGCGGATGTCGGCAACCAGGATATCGGGTTGTTCCATGGCTGCGAAGTGACCGCCCGCCGCGCCTTCGTTGAAATACACCAAGCCCGTATATCGACGCTCGAGCCATCGTCGCGACTTGCGAACATGCTCTTTGGGCAACATGGTGAATCCGGAGGGAATCGCGATCGGGCCGGGCGACTGCCCACGCGTTGGCCCGCCAGCGCTGGCCAATTCCCAGTAGAGGCGCGCCGCGGAGGCGCCGCTGTTGGTAAGCCAGTACATCATCACGCTGTCCAGAATCTCGTCGCGGCTGAATGTCGCTTCGGCATCGCCGGGGGTCCCGCCGGTGTCCTGAAACATCGCGTAGATCCAGGCGGCCAGGCCCATCGGCGAGTCGGCCAAGGCATAGCCGATCGTCTGCGGGCGCGTCGATTGCACCTTCGCATAACCCGAGAGTCGATCCCAGAATTGGCCGGCGTCGTTGAGCATCCTTTTCTCTTCGGGCGTGGCTTCGGCCGCCTCGTCCGGCGTGGTCATGAACATGGCGAAGTTCAGGTGCATACCCACCAACCCTGCTGGACGCTTGCGGGCGATGGCATCGCACACGCCCGCGCCTAGATCGCCCCCCTGCAGCGCCCAACGTTCGCTGTAGCCGAGCCGACGAACGAGTTCGATCCACGCGTCCGCTATGCGCGGCAGCCCCCAGCCGGTGCTGACGGGCTTACCCGAAAAACCAAATCCCGGCATGGACGGAGCGATGACATGGAAGGCCTGAACCGGTTCGCCCGCCTGCGCGGTCGGATGCGTCAGCGATGAGACCAACTTTCTGAATTCCAATACCGAGCCTGGCC
>CAIKJM010000554.1 GCA_903827735.1 uncultured Rhodanobacter sp.
ACCGGCTCAATCACGCCGTCAAGGGCCATCGCGTCAGCGACTTTCCGCACGCGATACACAAGGGCGGCGATCTCGGCGCACTGGAGGCCACGCCAGCGAGCGGGCTGTGGATATTGGAAATCCAGATAGCGCACCCCGCCGAGCCATTCGGCGCGTTCTACGAAGATCTGCTGATATCGACAAACACCGCATAAGCACCTTATCAACAGGCTGATCAGGCGTTCAATTTCTGTGCGCGTCGACGTAAACCATGAAAATTCTGGTCTTCGGCAATTTTGGCTCCGGCAAAAGCACCTACGCGAAGGCGATGGCCGAGCGACATGCGCTGGCTCACCTGGACCTGGACACGATCGTATGGGAGCCCGGACAGGTCGCCGTGCCCCGTCCAGCTGCCGACATCAATCGCTCGCTGCAGGAGTTTCTCGGCACCCATCCGCGTTGGATCATTGAAGGCTGCTACGGCGAACTCGTAGCCGCTGCGGCGCCACACGGCGACGAGCTGGTGTTTCTCAATCCCGGTCGTGAGGTTTGCCTGGCTAACAACCGGAGACGGCCATGGGAACCGCACAAATACGGCTCGGTCGAGGCGCAGAACGCGATGCTGGAAACCCTGCAGGCTTGGGTGGCTGGATACTATGTACGCAGCGACGACTGGTCGTACCAGCGGCACCGACATATCTTCGATGCGCATAAGGGAATAAAGCACGAGTACGCGTCACTGCCGCTATGGATTGCGACCACTGATTTGGGCTGATACTCGCCCGTCGGTCTGAGCGACACGCTTGACTCTTCGTTCATTATGGATGTATAGACGTCCATATGGCATTTATTGTGCAGACCAGCATTGCCGCGGATACCAGTAGCGCAAGCCGCTTTGGTCCGCCTCGAATGCCGTGCGCTAATGGCGGGCGATGTTTGCGGAGGTAACTATTTTTCCTCAGCAAGCGGCAAGCCGGCCCCTTCACACGCATCGCGAATAAGCTCATGACCCTGACCCAACTGCGCCATCTCGTCGCGATCGTCGATTGCGGACTCAATATTTCCTTGGCCGCCGAGCGCGTGCACGCGACCCAACCCGGGCTGAGCAAGCATCTGCGCCATCTGGAGGAGGAACTCGGCTTTCCGATGTTCAACCGGCGCGGCCGCAATCTGGAAAGCCTTACCCACGTCGGCGGCCGCGTGCTGGAAAGCGCCCGCATGATCCTGGCCGAAGTGGATTCGATCCGCTCGGTGGTCGCCACCATGCATGGCGTGACGCGCACCATGCTGGGCATCGCCACCACGCATACCCAGGCGCGTTTTGCCCTGCCGCCAGCCATCGGCGCGCTGAGTCAGCGCTTTCCCAACCTGAGCGTGCATCTGCAGCCTACGGCCGACGCCCTGCTGCTCGACGTGCTGGACAGCGACGGCGCGGACATCGCTATCGTCAGCACATCGGGCGGGCCGCCAAAGACCAACGGCCTGGCGCTGCCGGCCTACCGCTGGCACCGTGTCGCCCTGGTGCCGCGCGAACACGCCTTTGCGCAGCTCACGCGGCCGCTGACGCTGGGAGAACTGGCCGGAGTGCCGCTGATCAGCTACGACTCGTCGCTGAAAGCAGATTCCTCGCTGCGGCAGATTTTCGAAACGGCGGGCCTGCACCCGCAGATCGCCATGACCGCCGGCGACGCCGACCTCATCAAAACCTACGTCAACGCCGGCATGGGCGTGGGCATTCTGGCCGAGATGGCGCTGCAGCCGGCGGATGCGGAGCACCTGCGCGCACTGCCGGCCGACCACCTGTTTCCGACCTGCACCACGTGGATCGTGCTACGACGTGAAAGCCCGCTGCGCGAGCAAGCGCTGGAGTTCGTGGCGCAGTTCGCGCCGCACCTGGATCGCGGCCAGGTCAGCCAGGCGCTGGCCAGCGGCGTCAGCTTCGCCGACCAGTGGCCAGCCACGCCGTACTGGCAGCAGCCCGGGGCCGCATCGGCCCAGGTGGTGCCGTTTCCGGCGCGCGGGTCACAGCGGTAAGTCCACGCTGTCCTGGTCTCCGGCCGGTCCGCAGGCAAGGCTTTGCGGCTGGCAGACCCCTGATCCGCACAGCCAGCTGAGCTCTTATGGCTTGCCGAAACGCCGCTCCAGCCGGGGGCGACGGAT
Source organism: uncultured Rhodanobacter sp. (assembly GCA_903827735.1). Lineage (GTDB taxonomy): Bacteria > Pseudomonadota > Gammaproteobacteria > Xanthomonadales > Rhodanobacteraceae > Rhodanobacter. The sequence goes on from CAIKJM010000554.1 coordinate 2,140, forward strand.
GCCTGTGCGCATGAAAATCGGCCGAATCACAACTCGGACCCGAAAACACGCTAAAATCATGAGTTAGCCGCTGCCGATCTTCGCCGGCGATGCCTTTGAACCGAGTTCAAGGCACGCCCTATGAAGCGCGACCGCGAGGCGGACGGCCCCGTGCGGCCCGCCGATCGACGTTATTTACCCAACGATTACTCATCCAACCACGCTCGACATTTCGGAAACCAGGTCATGGCCAGAAACAAACCACTCACCCTTTATCGCAACATCGGCATCATTGCGCATATCGATGCGGGCAAGACCACGACGACCGAGCGTGTTCTGTACTACACCGGCAAGAAGCACCAGATCGTCGACGTGCACGACACGAAAGACGGCAAGGGCTCGACCACGACCGACTACCTCGAGCAGGAGCGCAAGCGTGGTATCACCATTCAGTCGGCCGCCGTGTCGACCGAGTGGAAGGGTCACCAGATCAACGTGATCGACACCCCGGGACACGTGGACTTCACCATCGAAGTGAACCGTTCTCTGCGCGTGCTCGACGGCGCCGTGGTGGTGTTCGACGGCGTGGCCGGCGTGGAACCGCAGACCGAGACGAACTGGCGCCTGGCCGACCAGTACAACGTGCCGCGCGTGTGCTATATCAACAAGATGGATCGCATCGGCGCCAGCTTCGCGCACTGCGTCAAGGGCATCCGCGAGCGCCTCGGCGCGCCGGCCCTGCTGTGCCAGATTCCGCTGGGCAGCAGCGACGAGTTCTGCGGCATGGCCGACCTGGTCGCCAACGTGGCCTATATCTGGGCGTCGGACGACAAGGACAGCAAATGGGAAACCGTTTCATTTGAAGAGGCGAAGGCCCGCCTGAAGTTCGGCTCCACCGTCGACAACGACTGGATCGACCAGCTGCCGAAGCTGCGCGAAGAAATGCTGGAAACCGCACTGGCAATGGACGACGACGCGTTCGAGCTGCTCATCAACACGGGCGAGCACGATCCGGCGAAGCTGAAGGAATGCATCCGCAAGGGCTGCGTCACCGGCAAGCTCGTGCCCGTGTTCTGCGGCTCCTCGTACAAGAACAAGGGTGTGCAGCAGCTGCTGGACGCCGTGGTCGACTACATGCCCTATCCGGGCGAGAACGGCGGCATCTCGATGGTCGACGAGGACGGTAACGTCATCGGCGAGCAGGAAGTGCGCGATGACGCACCGGCACGCGCGCTGGCGTTCAAGGTCATCAACGACCAGTTCGGCACCCTCACCTTCTGCCGCGTCTACTCGGGCGTGATCAAGAAGGGCGACACGCTGCAGAACGTCACCCGCGGCAAGAAAGAGCGCGTGGGCCGTATCGTGGAAGTGCAGGCCAACGCCACCAAGGAAATCGACGAAGTGCGCGCCGGCGACATCTGCGCGTTCGTGTCGATGAAGGACACCGAGACAGGCGACTCGCTGAGCGATCCGGCGCACCCGGCTCTGCTCGAGCGCATGCGCTTCCCGGATCCTGTGATCAGCGTGTCGGTCGAGCCGAAGACGCGCAACGACGTCGACAAGATGTCCACTGCGCTCTACAAGATGGTCAAGGCCGAT
>CAIKJM010000555.1 GCA_903827735.1 uncultured Rhodanobacter sp.
CACGCACAGGCTCATGCCGTATTTGGCAATCGTGTAAGCGGTGTGTTGAGCAAACCACTTCGGATCGAGATTGAGCGGCGGCGACAGCATCAGCACGTGCGGATTGGCGGCCTGCTTCAAAAAGGGCAGGCAACTTTGCGTGACCAGAAAGGTGCCGCGCGCATTGACCTGCTGCATCAGATCGAAGCGCTTCATCGGCGTCTCCGCGGTGCCGGCCAGCCAGATCGCGCTGGCGTTGTTGACCACGATATCGATGCAACCGAAATGCTCGGCCGCCTGCGCTACCGCAGCCTGCACCTGCTCCTCTTCGCGAATATCCACCTTCAGCGCCAAGGCGCGGCCGCCGGCTTCCTCGACCGCCGCCGCCGCACTATGGATGGTTCCGGGCAGCTTCGGATTGGCTACCGAACTCTTGGCCGCGATCACGATATTCGCGCCGTCCCGCGCCGCGCGCAGCGCTATGGCCAGACCGATGCCGCGCGATGCGCCGGTAATGAACAGAGTTTTGCCGGCGAGAGTACCCATGCGCATGAGTCCGTGAAGATAGGCTGCCATCAAGCAGAGCGGCCTAGTTTAAGCGCTAAGGCTCAGGCTTTCTGGAATCGCGGCAGAATATCGCGCAGCTCGGCCAACCGCAGCAGCGGGTCGGTCAGCTCGAGCATGTGCTGCTGCTCGGTGACATCCAGCGGCAGCAGCTCGGTCAACCGATAGCCGAGCCAGCTGGAGTCCTCGTAGGCGCTGCGCGGGGCATCGCGCCAGTGCGGCGCCATGGTCTCGATCAGCCGCTCGAGAATGCTCTGCAGCAGCGCGAATTCCACCGGCACGGACACTTCCGGCTCCGCCGCCCAGATCTCGATATCGCCACGCAACAGGCCGTCGCTGCGCACGCGGCTGCGATTAACCCTGAAACGCGAACCGCCCTTGGCGACAATGCCGAGCAGTCCGTCATCGTCGCGGTCGAAATCCTGAATATGCGCCACCGTGCCGACAGCGGCCGGCGTGCTGGGTTCACCGACTTCATAGCCCTCGAGAATCAAGCACACGCCGAAGCCGGAGTCATAGCGGGTGCATTCGCGCACCATATCGAGATAGCGCGGCTCGAAAATGCGCAGCTGCAGCTGGCCACCGGGAAACAGCACCGTGTTCAGCGGAAACAGGGGCATCTCGATCAGCGGAGACTGGGCGGCCATGGCGTAAGTTTAACCAGAGGCAACGTGACGAACCACGATGCATGTCGCCGCACGCTCCGCAGGTGGCGTCGGGTATGGCGCAGGCGAGAATCCGATGTACTGAACGAGCGTCAGCGTTGACGCAGTTTTTCGACGAAACGACGCGGCGCGGCCTCGAAGCCACCGTTCGACATGAAGATCACCTGGTCGCCCGATCGGGCCTGTCCGGCAAGCGCGTCGATTAGCGCATCTACCGTGGGTTCCGTGCTGCCGCGACCGTTGAGTGCCGCCGTGACCTGACCGGCGTCCCAGGCCAGCTCCGCGCGATGCAGAAAAACCACCGCATCAGCATCGGCCAGCGACGGCGCCAGTGCCTCGGCATGAGCGCCCTGGCGCATCGAGTTGGAGCGCGGCTCCAGCGCCACCAGGATGCGCGCATCGCCAACCTTGGCGCGCAGGCCGGCCAGCGTCGTGGCAATCGCCGTCGGATGGTGGGCAAAGTCGTCGAAGACGCGCACGCCGCCGACCTCGCCGACAAGCTCCATCCGTCGCTTGACGCTTTCGAAGGTGGCGAACGCCGGCAGCAGCGCGCGCGGATCGGCACCAGCCGCCGCTGCCGCGGCGAGCGCAGCCAGCGCATTCATCACGCTGTGATGGCCGAGCAGCGACCAATGCACGTCGCCGATTGGTTCGCCGGCGCGATGCACGGTAAACGCCGAGCCGTCCAGCTCGATCAGCGTGGCCTGCCAGTCGCCGCGGCCGATGCCGAAGGTTTCCACCGGCGTCCAGCAGCCCATCGCGAGCACCTCGGCTAGACGCTCGTCGTGCGCGTTGACGATCAGCCTGCCGTTGCCGGCCACGGTGCGCACCAGATGGTGAAACTGGCGCTGGATCGCCGCCACGTCGGGGAAAATATCGGCGTGGTCGTATTCGAGGTTGTTGAGAATCGCGATACGCGGCCGGTAGTGCACGAACTTGGAGCGCTTGTCGAAAAACGCGGTGTCGTATTCGTCGGCCTCGATCACGAACGGCTTGCCGCTGCCCAGCCGCGCCGAAACACCGAAATTGCCCGGCACGCCGCCAATCAGGAAGCCCGGCGCCAATCCGATGCTGTCCAGCAGATGCGCCAGCAGGCTGGTCGTGGTGGTCTTGCCGTGCGTGCCGGCGACGGCCAGCACCTCGCGATCGACCAGCAGCGTTTCGCCCAGCCACTGGGGACCGGAGATGTAGCGCAATTGCTCATTGAGCATGTATTCCACCGCCGGGTTACCGCGGGTCATCGCATTGCCGACCACCACCACATCGGGCGCCGCACGCCCCGGCGACGCCTGCAGATGCTCGGCCGTGTAACCCTGCATCAGCGCGATGCCAAGAGCCTCCAGCTGGGTACTCATCGGCGGGTAAACGTTGGTATCCGAGCCTTCCACCTCGAGCCCGAGCTCGCGCGCCAGCGCGGCAATGCCGCCCATGAAGGTGCCGCAGATGCCGAGGATATGCAGACGCATGGCTGGCCCAGTGGAAGAAACCGCGTAGAAAAGAATCACGGCCCGCGCGAAAAGCACGACACCGAAAAAGTGGAGCTGCTGGTCACGTCAAGGCCGCCTCGCGGCGACCCTTCGTATCAGCCGTGTGCGGTGGCGGACGTGTCCCGCAGCGCGTTTTGCACTCGCGCCGTGACTTCGCTCAATTCGCCCACGCCATCGACCACCTGCAGCTTGCCGCGGCGCGCGTAGAAGTCGGCCACCGGCGCGGTCTGCTCGGCATAAATGGCCAGGCGCTTGCGCACGGTATCCGGATTGTCGTCGGCGCGGCCTTCGGCCTTGAAGCGGATTTCGCAGCGGCCGATGATGGTGACGTTGGGCACTTCGAGCTGGATCACGGCATCGAGCGGCTGGCCGATCTTGGCCAGCAGGTGGTCGAGCGCATCGGCCTGAGCCAGGTTGCGCGGGTAGCCGTCCAGGATGAAGCCCGATTTGGCGTCGTCCTGCGCCAGACGTTCCTCGAGCATGCCCAGCAGAATGTCGTCGGACACCAGTTGACCGGCATCCATCACCGCCTTGGCTTTGAGTCCCATCGCGGTGCCCTGCGCCACGGCGGCGCGCAGCATGTCGCCGGTGGAAATGTGCGGCACGCCCAGCTCCGTCTTCAGGCGCGCTGCCTGCGTGCCTTTGCCCGATCCGGGCGCGCCAAGTAGGACCAGTCGCATAATGCTCCACACGTTTGGCGGACGGCCGCACACTGCCGCAGCCCGCTTCATTCTCAGATTAAGCCGCCAAATTAGCGTTTGCACCGGGTGCCGTCAAACGTGGGCGCCATTCACGCTACCCCAAGTCCCTGTTGCGAAAAGATTTGCCATTCCTGCTCGGTGCGCTCGCGTGATCCATAATCGGTTTCCCGTCTGACCCGCCTGCCGAGGATGTCCATGAGCCTGACCCGTCGCCCTTCTGCCGCTACCGGCCATTTTCTGTACGCCCAGTCCGGTGGCGTGACCTCGGTCATCAACGCCTCGGCCGCCGGCGTGATCGAGGCCGCGCGCGCCAAGGGCATCAAGGTGTATGCCGCGCGCAACGGGATTCTAGGCGCGCTGCGCGAGGAGCTGATCGA
>CAIKJM010000556.1 GCA_903827735.1 uncultured Rhodanobacter sp.
CAAGGCAAGCGCCGCCAGAACGCCAATGATTGCGACAACAATCATTAGCTCAATGAGCGTAAAGCCGGCTTCTTTGCGCACGGGACGGCCCTCGGATTTAGCCGCATCTCTCTGAAAAAAAAGCCCCTCCGCAATCCGGAGGGGCTTTTCTAAATATTCCTTTAAGCAATCTAGCTTAGGTCTGGCTGGCGCGGCAAACCTGCGGCAGGTATTTGTCGGGGATACCAGTTGCACTGCAAGTCCAAGACACTGTGCCGCCGTTGACGGTGCCAGTGAGAATGGTGGTTTGTCCACCGAGTGGCTGCGATACTGAACCAGTTGCTTTGAACGTGGCCGTCACGGTGCAAGTCGGGTATGTGCCGCCGACTGCCACTGATGCTACATATTTTCCCTTGTAACTGGCGCCAGGCAGAAAACCGCCGGATGTGTTTGTTGGGCAGCTACCGTTCTGATTCGAAAATTCGACGATCGGCGTTTTCAGTCCATCGGCGATGGTCTGAGATTCCGTGAACTGCGTTTTGGTGATGTAGTTCTGATACTGCGGGATAGCGATGGCAGCCAGAATGGCGATAATCGCGACCACGATCATCAATTCGATCAGGGTGAAGCCCTTTTGCATGCTCTTCATGGTTATTCCTCTGTAGTTGAATGTGTAAACTTTGATGGTGCCCCTTCCCTTGAGCCCAGTTCCGCATGCCCTGCCGGAACGGTCCCCGTCACTCATTGGCCCGTAAGACCAGGAAGCTCGCGAAATGCTAAAGCAGGTTGCGTGCCATTACTGCCAATGCAGTGCTGCTCAGTTGTTTTACGTGGAGCCACTGCGTCCAATGTCACGAAAATCTGCTCCTTTTACGGGTAAGCGTTGGAGAATGTTTTAACCTCGGTTATTCGCCAAAGGGTGGTGTTGTCAAAGACGGGCAGCTTGTGACGCTGTTGGTCAGTTTATGCGCCTACGGTAAGGTTGGTCGGGTAGTTTGGCTGCTGGTCGAGAGGCGCTTCGCGAGTTGCGCATCAATTTTTTGCGCAAGCTGATCACTCAGGGATTCCACGAAACTGGCCGTGAGATGTTGCGAGTCTCGATAGACGATTACGCCATTGCGCTCGGCTGCGCATTGTTCGTGCGGACAGATCGCTTCGCTGAGGTCGAGTGTGGATACGTTGTCAAATGATTTGCTGGCGAGCTGCAGCCACTGGTAAATGTCGTCCCCATGCTGATCGAACGCTGGTGCTATACAATTACCGCGGAACGAAAGTAGCCATGACTGCCAGCTCTGCATGGCAAGACAGTTCGGTCCATCAAACGGCAGGTGCGGCGTGCCGCGAAACAGGTACACGTGGCCTGTGGTGCTGCTGATCTTGCTCAGCACTCGCGTCGTCCCTTTGATCCACTGTGCACGGTTGTACTGGGCTGTCTGCACAGTCCCCAACATCACGATATCCGGATGCATCGCACTAATCTGCGTCAACGCATTGCTGCGCCATGTACCGCATTCCGTGTAAATGCGCCCGATTTGCGGGTAGAAAATCGGCTCGTCCACCATAGGGCAAGCCGACTTGGTGATTACCAGAAGGCGCCAGTGTGGCCGGCCAAAAACCTTGGCGACGGCCGGAAACCACTGCGCCCCGATGCTGTCGCCCATCAACACAGCGGTGTGTATGGCGTGTTTGTCACCGAAACTGCAAATATTCACCGTGTCGCTGTGGAACCAGTCGTCGCAACCCAGCACATAGAGGATCGGGGAGTCTCCATGTGCAGCGGCATAGCGTTGCTGACTCGGAATGTAAGCCCATGCTATCGACGCATTAGACCAATTAAGACAAAGTAAAGTGCTCACTACCATCAGCACCAATGAACCGATAACCGTGAATCCGGGCCGTGAAACCCATCTCACCTGATGCCGGATGGGAGATTCGATCCCCTGATATGACAACACTGCGAAAATCAAGGAAAGCCCAACCAAGATCGCCCGATAGATCGGGCCGCCATTCGCGAAGACCGTGCCACCCAAAATCAGCACTGGCCAGTGCCATAGATACCAAGAGTAGGAAATTCGGCCGATCAACTGCAGCGGCCTGCAGTCAAGTGATCTAAAAACGCCCTTACGGCCGGGACATACTCCCGCCGCAATGACGGCAACCGCGCCAACAGTTGGCACCATGGCCCGCCAGCCAGGATAGCTACCGTCCTTATCAAACCAGAACGCGGCGATGAAAATAAGGGTCAGTCCGAGCCAACCGATGTAATCGCTCGCTCCGGCGATGGGATGTTGTTGCCTTGGCGCTGCACTGGTTGCTGAAGTATTGAAATACAGCCATGCCAGTGCGCCAACTGCGAATTGCCAGGCGCGTAACGGCATCATGTAGAAAGCCATTTGGGGTGAGCTTGGCGTCAACGCGATACAAACTCCCAAGCTGGTTCCGGCGATAATTGTCATCGCCAATCTCAGCCTTTTTATGCGAGTGGTTCGGTTCGCGGTGCCCAGCAGCGCCAAGACCATTAAAGCAGGCCAGACTAGATAGAATTGTTCCTCGACGCCTAGCGACCATGTGTGAAGGAAGAGGTCGCTTGCTGCGCCCGGGCTGAAATAATCGAGTTTGCCGAAAGCGAAGTGGATATTGCTGAGCCAGAGGGAAGAAGCAGCTCCAGCGATGGCTTGGTCGCCTTGCGCGCCTGGCGCCATTAATGCCGCGGAGGCCAAACATGTGCAGACCAGCATGACCAGCAGCGCCGGCAACAGCCGGCGCAATCGGCGAGCGTAGAAGTTGGCAAATTCCAAACGCCCGTTCTTTTCGATTTCCTGTAGCAACAGGCCAGTAATGAGATAGCCGGAAAGAACGAAGAAAACATCCACGCCCACGAATCCACCAGCAAGCCATGTAACACCTGCATGCGCGGCAACGACAAGCAGAATAGCGACTGCCCTCAGTCCTTCGATATCGGCGCGGTAGCCAAGTCGGTATTCGGAGGCTTTCACGAATTTCCCCCTTTTTTCATCGTACAAAAGTTGCGGCCGCCGATAGTACAGTGGCCAAGGCCTGTCAAAGCCCGCTTTTGCGTCTTTTTATGCAAAATCGGCACCGTATGTCTTCCAAAAACATGCAATCGTACTCGTCATGGTCTTAGCATTTTGCGTCACTGCTTTGTTCAACTAGGGAGTCACCATGAAACCTCTGCTTGTCGCGCTGCTTCTAGCGCTGGCCGCGTCGACCGCACTGGCTGGCGACGTGGTGGATACCCGCTTTGCTAAGACGCAAGGTCCCCACCCTTTCAACATCCGCGATCTGGTGATGATGGATCGGGTCAGTGATCCGCAGCTCTCGCCGGATGGGCGCTATGCCGCGTTTGGCGTGCGCAGCACGGACTACGCGGCGAACAAGGGTGCCAATACGGTTTATGTGCTTGATCTCGCATCAGGTACAGGTAAGCCGGTGAAGCTGGTGGACAAGGCCGGTTCGGCGCGCTGGTCTCCAGATGGGCGCAGTCTCTATTACATCGCGCCCACGGACGGAGTGGCGCAGCTTTGGCGCATAGACCTTGGCAGTAAAAATGATCTGGATGCGACAGCTCACCAGAGCCCAGTGCAGGTCAGTCATTCGCCGCTGGATATTGGCGGCTACAGGCTGTCCCCAGACGGCAAGCGCGTGCTGCTGTCGTATGAGGTGTTCACCGATTGCACAACCTTAGCGTGCACTAAGAAGCATATCGACGCACGCGACAACGACAAGGCCAGCGGCACGCTCTATACCAAGCTGTTCGTGCGGCACTGGGACACCTGGTCCAACGGCCGGCGCAATCAGCTGTTTGTGGCCAGCTTCGATGGCGACGGACAGCTTCCGGCCGAGCCGACGCTGCTGAGCCGCGGCATCGACGGCGATATTCCCAGCAAGCCATTCGGCGATGAGAGCGAATTCGCCTTTGCGCCGGATGGTCAGAGCGTCTATTTCGACGTGCGGGTTGCGGGAACCAGCGAGCCTTGGTCTACCAACTTTGATGTCTATCGCGTGCCGGTAGATGCTTCGTCGGCGCCGAAAAACCTCACGGCTGACAACAAGGCGTGGGACGCCTATCCAGTGCCGTCGCCGAATGGCAAGACGCTTTATTACCTTGCGATGAAAACGCCTGGGTTCGAAGCCGACCGTTTCGCCATTATGGCGCTCGACCTGGCCACTGGAACAAAGCACGAGGTCGATCCGCGCTGGGATCGTTCGCCGGGCAGCATGACTATCTCCGCCGATGGCAAAACGCTTTATGCCACGGCCGATGACGAGGGGCAGCATCCGCTGTTCGCCATCAGCACGACGAATGGCGAAGTTATGCGGCTCTCGGGAGATGGCGCGGTAGAAGGCTATTCGCTGGCTTCCGACAAGTTGCTGATGGCTAGAGACGACCTGAAGCATCCGGCCGACCTTTATCTGGCATCTGCGACAGGGGCGCATCCCAAGCAGGTCGCCCAATTCAATGCGGACGATCTGAAGAATGCCAAAGTCGGAGACGTCGAGTTCTTCAAGTTTCCGGGCTGGAACAACGAGACGGTGCAGGGTTATGTGGTAAAGCCGGTCGACTATCAGCCCGGCAAGACTTACCCCGTGGCTTTCATCATTCATGGTGGCCCGCAGGGGGCGATGAACAACGAGTGGAGCTACCGCTGGAATCCACAGACGTATGCAGGCCAGGGCTTTGCGGTGGTGACGATCAATTTTCATGGTTCGACCGGCTACGGGCAGGCCTTTACCGACGCTATTTCAGGCGATTGGGGTGGCAAGCCGCTGGATGATCTAAAGCTGGGCTGGAAAGCGGCGCTGAGCAAATACAGTTTTCTTGATGGCAACCGCGCCTGCGCGCTGGGCGCCAGCTACGGCGGCTACATGACATACTGGATTGCCGGTGTGTGGAACCAGCCGTGGAAGTGCCTGGTCGATCACGATGGCGTGTTCGACGCGCGCGCGATGTACTACGACACCGACGAGCTGTGGTTCGAGGAAAAGGAGAATGGCGGCACGCCGTGGGCTAATCCCGAAAACTACGAGAAGTTCAATCCGGTCAACCACGTCAAGGACTGGCGTGTACCTATGCTGGTGATTCACAGCGGCGACGATTTCCGTATTCCGATTACGCAAGGGCTAGGGGCGTTTACTGCGCTGCAGCGTCAAGGTATTCCCAGTGAGCTGCTGACCTTTCCTGATGAAAACCATTGGGTGTTGAAGCCGCATAACAGCGTTCAATGGCATGACACCGTCAACGCGTGGCTGAAGCAATGGACGGCCAAGGATGCCCCACAGGCACCGTCGAATTAAGCCCTCAGTGGGTCAATGAAAAGGGCGGCCATGGGCCGCCCTTTTTGATTCTGAATGCGTCGCGAGCTACAAGTGTCTTCACAACCACTTCGCTCGTTTCAGGCCGATGAAAAGTCCGATGACGACGACTGCTACGACGCCGATGACGGCCGGATAGGCCCATGGTTGAGTGAGTTCTGGCATGTGGGTGAAGTTCATGCCGTACCAGCTGGTGATGAGGGTGGGGGCGGCGAGCATGGCGGCCCAGCCGGCGAGTTTTTTCATCACCTCGTTCTGGCCGAAGGTGACGAGGGATAGGTTGACGTTGATGGCGGCGGCGAGCATTTCGCGCATGGCGCTGATCGCTTCGTTGACGCGAAAAACATGATCGTAGACGTCGCGGAAATACGCGCGCAGCTCTTTGGGAATCAGGTTGGGATGCAGGCGCGTCAGTTGGCTGATGATGTCCTGCATGGGAGCAACAGCAAGCCGCAGCGTCATCAGATCGCGCTGCATGTTGTAGAGGCGGCGTACGGTGCTGCGTTTGAAGGTTTCGGCGAAGATGTCTTTTTCGAGCTGCTGCAATTCCTCGCGCGACGCCCGCACGATGGGCAGCAGGTTGTCGACGATGAAGTCGAGGATGCTGTAGAGCGCATAGCTCGGTCCGTGCGCCATCAGTTCGGGCGTGTGTTCGCAGGCCTTCCTTGCCGGTGCGTAGGAAAGCGACGCGCCATGGCGCACGCTGACCAGGTAACGGGGGCCGAGAAAAATGTGGGTTTCGCCGAAGGCGAGGTTGCCATCGATCTGTTGTGCGGTCTGTACCACCAGAAACAGCGAGTCGCCGTAGGTTTCGATCTTGGTGCGCTGATGGGCGGTATGCGCGTCTTCGATAGCCAGGTCGTGCAGGCAAAACTCTTCCTGCAGTTTCAGCAGAAGCGCTTCGTCGGGCTCATGCAGTCCCACCCACACAAACGTATCGGGCTTGGCCAGCACGTCGCTGATTTCATCAAGCGTCACGTCGCCGATCCGGCTACCGTCTTTTCGATAGGCGATGCAGTTGACGACCATCTTCTTTTCAGTGGATGGCGGCGCAGGCGGGGCAGGGCTCATCAAGTTCATGCGGTGCATGATGCCCGGCGCATCAAGTCAGGGCAATTGCAGCCCAGTTAAAGCGATTTAAGCGCTGTCTTCTGACGCAGACTCCATGCGATCGCGAGCCAGGATGGCATAGCAAATAACAGCCATGGCTGATTCTGTTGTACGACGCCGGGCAGCAGGTGAAGGGCGAGGGTGGCGAGGATTGCCGCCAGTTGCAGCAGCAGTATGGCTTGGATGAAACGCGATGGCGCGATGCCGCGTCGCGTGCGCCAGATGGCGGGCAGCAGCAGGAACGCGAACGGATTGAATAAAAGCAGGTTGGCGTTGGCCCAGGCGGAGTGATGGGTGGTGAGCGTCCACAGACCGATCAGCAGCAGGCCCACCAGGCCAGCCGCGATGAGATAGGTTGACGTCAGTAACGCATAGCCGAGGGGCAACCATCTCTGCGCGCCAAGCATGCATGCCGCAAGAATAAGCCCGGCCGCCGCGAGCGGGAGCCGCAGGTCGGGCGGATTCATTGGCGGCACGTCCAACCGGTTGGGCGAGACCAGCTGTTCGCTTTGCACTAGCGGTTTGAGTCCGCCCGAGCCGTCGTCGATTTGCACGCGGTTCAACTGTTGCTGCAGCACCATCGGCAGAAAGCTTTCCTGCCAGGCGTTGAGCGGCTGATCGGCATAGGGCCCTAGTCCAAGGTCCAGCACGAGCATCAGCCAGGGCTGTGCGCTCATCAGGCGCGCGGTTTGCTGCCGGTACGTCATGCCGCCAGGCTGCGCAGTCAGCTGTTTCTTCAGGGTGCCACCGAGAATTTTGTCCAGCGCGTCGCGTACGCGGGTGGTGCAGTTGTCGGCGTAGTAGTCGTAGGCATAGCCTGCATTTTCCGGGCGCATGTTCCACAGTAGAAAATCCCGCAGCGCCGTTGCCTGCTCTGCAGACAGTGCCAGATGCTGTCGCGTTACGGATCGGCCGTCCTGCGTGTAGCTGGCCTGTTCAGGCGCGCTGTATTCCGCGTCCATCAGGTAATGCATGCGGCCGCGGGCGAAGTTGATGAAGAAGTTCGATTCGTTGAAATCGAATACGCCGTAGTTGAAGTCGACCGACTCGCCGGAAACGCTGTCGCGCACTTCTATGGCGTCGTGGCCGAAGCGTTCCCAATACGTTTCACCCGGACCATAGGTGATCAATGAGACCTCGAGATTGGCGCCCGGTGCATTGGCGACGCTGGCGTGTGCCGTCGTAACGGCAACCATCGCAAGTAGCACGAGCAATAAAAGGCGATGGACGGAATGCATGGGCTGACGACCAGATGGCGAATGATGAAGGAACGGAAACTACGCTGTGCTTATCGCCGCGTCGCACGATGGGAATCTGAAGCAACGTAACTCGGACTCGCTTCAGTTTTTGCCTTCTCTCACAACGCGGAACGCCTGCACGCGGCGATCATCCGCTTCGGTGACGTGGAAGAGGTAGGCGCCAATCACCACTTCCTCGCCCACTTCCGGCAGATGGCCGAACTCCGAGGTCACCATGCCGCCGACGGTGTCGTATTCCTCGTCGGAGAAATCGGCGCCGGTGTTTTCGTTGAAATCGGCGATCGGCGTTAGTGCGCTGACGATCCAGTCGCCGCCGGGCTGTTCGTGCATAAGCTCGGGTTCGTCGTCGTCGTGCTCGTCGTCGATTTCGCCGACGATTTGCTCGAGCACGTCTTCGATGGTGATGAGTCCGGCGACGCCGCCGTATTCGTCCATCACCACAGCCATGTGGTTGCGGGTGAGGCGGAATTCAGCCAGCAGCACGTTGAGCCGCATCGATTCGGGAATGAGCACGGCCGGGCGAAGGATCGCCATGACGTCGAACTGGCTGGTGTCGCCAAAGGATTTCAGAAGATCCTTGGCGAGCAGGATGCCGAGGACGTCGTCCTTGTCTTCGCCGTGCACGGGGAAGCGCGAATGGCCCGACTCGACGACCACGGTCAGCATGTCCGCCAACGACGACTCGGCCGACAGCATCACGATCTGGGCGCGCGGCACCATCACATCGTCGACGCTCAGCTCGGTGACCTTGATGGCACCCTCGACCATCGTCAGGGTGTCGGCGGACAGCAACCCGTTAGTCTGGGCGGCGCGCAATTCTTCGATCAGTTCGACGCGGTTGCGTGGCTCGCCGGAAAACATGTGGCCCAGTCGGTCCCACCAACTACGGTGCGCCGGGCCGCTGGTACTGCCAGGGTCGTCGTTCATTTATCGCGTGGATGCTGCCCGCAAGCGGGACGGTAAATCGAGTTTAGCGGAAAATTCGTGACGATTCAGCGCGATGGGTGGAACAGGCCGGTGACGCGATCGTGCGGCCCGCCTTCGACTGGCTCGCCGGGCAGATGCTACAGCCGATAGGGATCGGCAATGCCCAGGCCCGCCAGCACGCGCGTCTCCAGCGCTTCCATCGCCTCGGCCTCGTTCTCCTCGATGTGATCGTAGCCGAGCAAATGCAGCACGCCGTGGACGGTCAGGTGCGCCCAGTGATCTTTCGGCGGCTTGCCCTGCTCACTGGCTTCGCGCAGCACGACGGGCGCGCAGATGGCCAGATCGCCCAGCAGCGGCAGCTTGAGTTCCGGCGGAAGCTCCGCCGGAAAGGACAGCACGTTGGTCGCGTAGTCCTTGCCGCGATAAGCGTTATTGAGCGCGCGGGCTTCGTCGATGTCGACGATGCGGATGGCCAGCTCGGCTGGCTTGCGATGTTTCGCGCCGCGCAGGGCCGCAGCAACCCAGCGGCGAAAGCTGGTCGATGAGGGCAGCCCGGCACGCGCCAGGCCATAGCTCAACGACACGCGGGGCTCGGGTATCGTCGCGGCGGAACGCTGCGATGTGCGGGGAGCGAGCGGCGATTGCTTGGACATGGCGATAGAGCGAACTTCGATCAGGAGGCAGCGGGCGGGTTGGCCGATCCGTTCTTCGATTCGGCTTTCTCCACCTTGTCGTCAAACGCCTCATAAGCCCGCACGATCTTCGCCACCAGCGGATGGCGCACCACGTCGCGCGAGGTGAAGAAGGTGAAGCTGATGCCGCTGACGTCATGCAGCACTTCGGTGGCCTGACGCAGGCCGGAGCGCACGTGACGCGGCAGGTCGACCTGGGTGACGTCGCCGGTGATCACAGCGACGGTGCCGAAGCCGATGCGGGTCAGAAACATCTTCATCTGCTCGACTGTGGTGTTTTGCGCTTCGTCGAGAATGACGTAGGAGTCGTTGAGCGTGCGGCCTCGCATATAGGCGAGCGGCGCGATCTCGATGACGTTGCGCTCGATCAGTTTGGCGACTTTTTCGAAGCCGAGCATTTCGTACAGGGCGTCGTAGAGCGGGCGCAGGTACGGATCGACTTTTTGCGAGAGGTCGCCGGGCAGGAAGCCGAGCTTCTCTCCGGCTTCCACGGCGGGACGCACCAGCAGCAGGCGTTGCACGCGATTGGCTTCCAGCGCCTCGACCGCGCTGGCCACGGCCAGATAGGTCTTGCCGGTGCCGGCCGGGCCGATGCCGAAGTTGATGTCGTGGGTGGCGATGGCGTGAAGGTAGCGCGCCTGGTTGGCGCCGCGTCCCTTGATGACGCCGCGCTTCACGCGGATGGCCACTTCCTGCGTGCCTTCCGTCGATGCTTCGGTGATCGCGTCGATGCCGGATTCGGCCAGGTGCAGATGCACCTTGGCACCGTTCAACGATTCTTCTTCGGTGACGACATACAGCGCGCGCAGCACCTTCTCGGTGGCCCTGATGGCCGGACCTTCGCCGATCACCTCGAACACGCTGCCGCGATGATTGATCTCCACGCCCAGGCGAAGCTCGATCTGCCGCAAGTGCTCGTCGAATGGCCCGCACAGGTTGGCCAGCCGCGCATTGTCTTCGGGGTCGAGCGCAAAATTGTTCTGCTGGGTATGGCTCTTCAGGCTGGCAGTCATAGTTCTCGGTGCATGACGTAAACGTCGGTGTGTCCGTGCACGGCATGGCGAAAAGCGCCGGGCACCTGGCCGACAATCTGGAAACCGTGGCGCTGCCAAAGGCGCACGGCGGTGGTATTGCTGGAGACCACGAAGTTGAACTGCATCGCCGTGAAGCCGGCGCAGCGGGCCTGCCCCATCGAATGCTCGCACATCGTGCCGGCAATGCCCTGGCCGCGTGCGTGGGGTGCGACCATATAGCCGGCATTGGCCACGTGGTTACCCAGACCGGGCTGATTCGGTTTCAGCAGATAGGCGCCGAGCACGTCGTCGCCACGCTCGGCCACAAAGCAGCGGCTGGGCGGCAAGGTCCAGGCATCGCGGGCCTCTTCAAAACGCATGTCGGGCGAGTAGCTATACGTATCGCCGCCGGCAATCACCTGCTGCACCAGCGGCCAGACGCGCACAAATTCGTCGGCACCAATTTCCCGCAGCGCGAGGTTTTCCGTCACGAAGCCAGCGCGACCGGCGCGTCGACGATAGGCTCATCCTGCACAATCCTGCCACGCAGCGAATTGCTCATCGCGTCGGTGATCAGCACATCGACGAACTGGCCGATCAGCCGCGGATGGCCGGCAAAGTTGACGAAGCGCATGTTTTCGGTGCGGCCGGTCAGCTCGCTCGGATCGCGCGTGCTGGGCTTTTCCACCAGCACGCGCTGCACGCTGCCGATCATCGCGGCGCTGATTTTTTTGGCGTTTTCGTTGAGCGTGGACTGCAGGCGCATCAATCGCGCGTGTTTCTCCGCCGCAGGCGTCTCGTCGGCGAGATTCGCTGCCGGCGTGCCGGGGCGCGAGGAGAAGATAAACGAGAAGCTCTGGTCGAAGCCGACGTCGTCGATCAGCTTCATGGTCTTGTCGAAATCCTCGGCGGTTTCACCGGGAAAGCCGACGATGAAATCGGACGACACGCAGATGTCCGGCCGCACCGCGCGCAGTTTGCGAATCTTCTGCTTGAACTCCAGCGCGGTGTAGCCGCGCTTCATTGCGCTGAGGATGCGATCGGAACCGGCCTGCACCGGCAGATGCAGGTAATTGGCCAACTGCGGTACGTTGGCGTACGCCTCGATCAGCGAGTCGGAAAACTCCAGCGGATGCGAGGTAGTGAAGCGAATGCGGCCGATACCGTCGATTTGCGCGATGGCGTGAATCAGCACGGACAAATCGGCCACGCTGCCATCGTGCGTCGGGCCGCGATAGGCGTTGACGTTCTGGCCGAGCAAGTTCACTTCGCGTACGCCCTGGGCGGCGAGCTGCGCGACCTCGACCAGCACATCGTCGAACGGACGGCTGATTTCTTCGCCGCGGGTATAGGGCACCACGCAGTAGCTGCAGTATTTCGAGCAGCCTTCCATGATCGAGACGAAGGCGGTCGGGCCGTCGGCGCGCGGCTCGGGCAGGTTGTCGAATTTTTCGATCTCGGGGAAGCTGATGTCCACCTGCGGCCGGCCAGTGGCGCGCTGCTTTTCGATCAGCTCGGGCAGGCGGTGCAGGGTCTGCGGACCGAAGACCAGGTCGACATACGGCGCGCGCTTGACGATGGCGTCGCCCTCCTGCGAGGCCACGCAGCCGCCCACGCCGATCAGCACCGGTTTGCCGTCCTTCTTGTGCTGCTTCCAGCGGCCGAGCTGGCTGAAGACTTTTTCCTGCGCCTTCTCGCGGATCGAGCAGGTGTTGATCAGGATCACGTCCGCTTCGGACTCGTCCAGGGTCAATTCCATGCCATGCGAGGCCTTGAGCACGTCGGCCATCTTGGCCGAGTCGTACTCGTTCATCTGACAACCGTGGGTCTTGATGAAGAGCTTCATTGAAGCTGGCTTGCCGCTCATGACTGGTGATTTACCGTGGTTCGTAGAACGAAGGCGACGGCCGCGAAACTTTTTGCCATCGCGACGCCGCCGCAATGCGGCATCGAACCGCGCAGTTTACGCCACCGTGGGGCCCCTCGCCAGTGAACCGGCCGCGCGCTGATGGCGGGCGGCCAAGCGATAGCGCACTCAGAAGTCGACGCTGGCCGACAGCTTGATCGTGCGCGAGGCGCCCTCGGTCAGGTAGCCGCCCAAGGCCGATGCCCAGTAGTTGCTGTTGCCGATATTCAGCACCGCGGCGCGGAACGTCACCTGACGACCGTCGATGGCGGTGACGTAGCTGGCGCCCGCATCGACCCGCGTCCAGGCGGGGATACGCAAGGTATTGGCTAGGTCGGCATATTCACCGCCGGTGCGGGTCACGCCCAGGTTCAGCCCCAGGCCCGTGGTGCCGGGCACAGCCCAATCCACGCCCGCGTTGTATTGCCACTTCGGCACGCCGACCGCGGTGTTGCCGTTGTCGAGACCATCGGCCGTCTGGGTCAGCTTGGCTTCGATATAGCTCGCACCGCCGATCAATTTCAATCCGCTCACCGGCTCGCCGTAGATGCTCCATTCCGCGCCGCGGTTGCGCTGTTCGCCGGCAATGCTGAAAACACGCGTCACGCCATCGGTGATGCCGCTGGGCTGCTTGATCTGGAACAGGCTGAAGGTGCTGCCGAACGTGCCCTGGTCGTACTTGATACCGGTTTCCAGCTGCTTCGACTTGTACGGCGCAAACACCTGGCCGACATTGGCCGAGCCGATCGGTGCTTCGGGTCCCTGCGACAAGCCCTGGATGGAATTGGCGAACAGCGAGAAGTTCGGGTTGAGGTTCACCACCAGACCAAGCACCGGCGAGGTGGCGATCTTGCGATAGTCCGCGGTCTGCACGCCGGTGGTGTAGGCATAGCCCAGGGTTTGCAGGGTCTGCCGGCGCGCACCGAGGGTCAGCAGCACCTGATCGTCGGCAAAGCCCAGCGTGTCGGATAGCGCCAGGCTGTGCAGCTTGGTGCGGCCGGTCACCACCGGATCGCCGCCGCTGAAGGTGGTCGGCAGGTACGGCATGGCCACGTAGTCGTAGAGGTTGGTTGGCGAGGACGCGGAGAAGGTGTAGCTGACGGTCTTTTTCTGGTTCAGCGCGGAGACGCCCAGGTTGATCTTCTGGCTGACCGGACCGGTGTCGAATGTCCAGTTGAGGCCGGCTTCGCCGCTCTGCGCGTCGTTTTGATACGGCACGCCCAGTCGGTAGATCGAACCGTTGCCGCTGCCGTCCACGGTGGGCGACGCGTACTCGCCGTTTTCGTTGGAATGATCGGCGCCGACGGCGACATAGCCGGTCAGGTTGGGCAGGAAATCGTACTCGGCGCGGACCAGGCCGTAGGTATCTTCCAGGCTGGAGTAGCTCCAGGGCTGCGCGTAATTCGCGCTCGCCGGCGGCGGCTTGGGCACGCCGTCGCCGCTGAGATAGACCACGCTGCGGCCCTCGTCTATGCGCTGAAGCTGATGGCTCACGTCGGCCTTGAGGCGGAACTTGTCGCCGCGGTAATCGAACGCGATGGACTGCTCGTTCGACTTGCGGCTCTCGCGGTCGATCGAGGTATCGCCATCACGTCCGCCCAGATTGACGCGGATGCCGTACTGGTCGTTCGTGCCGAAGCGTCGGCTGAAGTCGAACTGCGCACCGGCCTGACTGTCGCTGCCGTAGTCGACCGTGGCGCGCGTCAGCGGTGCGTCGAGCGCCCATTTCGGTTCCACGTTGATCGAGCCGCCGATGCCGCTGCCGCCGGGCGATACGCCGTAGAGGAACGCGCTGGCGCCGCGCAGCACGTCGAGCCGGCCGATGGCATCGGCGTCGACCATCTGCCGCGGGATGATGCCGTAGAGGCCGCCAAAGGTGATGTCATCGCCGTTGAGAGGAAAGCCGCGCAGCACGAAGGTCTCGGCGAAATTGCCGAAGCCGTCGGCGACGCGCACGGCCGGATCGTCGGCCACCACGTCGGCAATGGTGTAGGCCTGATGGCTGGCGATGTAGTTCTCGGTGTAGCTGGTCATCGCGAATGGCGTATTCATCACATCCTGATCGCCCAGCACGCCCAGATTGCCGCGGCGGGCGATGTCACCACCGCCAAAGGTCGGTAAGCCCACGCCCTGCACATTCACCGCGTCCATCGTCTGGGCCTTGCGCGGCTGCTTGGTGCTGCTTGCATCGCTGGTGCCATTGCCATCGACGGGCTGGGTTTGCGCGTGCGCGGCAAAGCTGCCGGCCAGCGCCACGGCCAGCAGGCAGGGCAGCGCGGCACGGCGCAGGCCCGCAAGATGACGGCTTGCAGCTCGCGGCTTGGTCGAAGTGTTCATGGTGTTCCTCAAAAGAGCGTGAGTGATGAAAAAGAGATCAGGGCGAACAGGCTCGCCGCGCCGGCGATGAAGGCCAGCCAGCGCGCGAAGCGGGGGCGATACGGTTGCAGCAGAACCCAGGTGATGGCGGTCAGCATCCAGCTCGCACACCAGTCGACGCTGCCGATGTCCCAGCCGTGCCAGCGCACGGCGATAACCCAGGCAGCCAGCGTCGCGAGCCAGCCACCGAGGCGTAGAAGGCGCGCGCGGCGAAGCGATGCTTCGGCGCCAAAGTGCTGGCGGTGATGACGCGCCACGGCGAGGCACAGCAGGGCCCAGCTCACATAATTCAGCGCCAGCACGATCAGCCATATCGTCATGCGGATCTCTCCCGCGGACGATCGGCGTGCGATGAGGCTGAAGCCGCGCGGGTGCGTGCATCGCGCCGGAGGTTTTTTCGCGGACGCGTGTTGAACCAGGCCAGCCAGGCAAAGCCGAAGCCCAAGGCGAAGGCCGTGGCGTCGATGCCGACGAGAACCCAGTCGTGATCGGCGATGCTGGCAGGCAGGCTGCTGAGCGGCTCGGTCAGCGCGTTCAGCACCGGCAGCGCAATCAGCAAGGCGGCCGTCGTGCCAAACAGATCGCGCCATGGCTTGCCGGCGCGCAGACGCAGCACGGCCCATATCGCGGCGAGCAGCCACACGGCGTAAAAGCTTTGCGCTTCCCAGTCGGCCCGAGCGGCCAGGTTGTCGGGGAGCATGCGGTTGGCCCAGAGCAGGGCGACGCTCGCCAGGGGCATGCCGGCTATGACGGCAACATTCAGCGCGCGCACCAGCCCATAACCGGAGCGCAGTCCGGCCGCTACCGCCTGCCGATGGCGCTTTTCGATCCAGACCTGCGCGGCGGTGGCGAGCATCACGCAGCCGGCGGCGCCGAGCAGAAAGTACAGCCAGCGAATGGCCGCGCCGCCGAACTGCACGCGATGCAGTCCGCTCAGGAACTGGTAGGTGCGATAGGCAGCCGGTGGGCTCGCGCTCTCACCGCGGAAGTGGCCATCGGTGCCGTCGTAGATCAGCGTGCGACGGCCGCCAGCGACCTCATCGTTACCGGACGCCAGCGCGCTGATCGTGATCGAGGCATCGTGGACGTGCGCAATCTCCAGATACTGCACCGGCCCGCCAAGGCGTTGCACAGCGTCGTCGAGAACCTCGTTGAGCGACGCTACCCGGCTTGGCGGTCGATGTTGCTCGACCGGGTGCGGTGCGCCGGACAGCGCTTCGTAATAGGCGGCCAGGTCGCCGTGATAGCCGATCTCTACGCCGGCCGTCATATAGGTGGACATCATGATGATCACGCCGGTGTAGGCGATCATCAGATGAAACGGCAGACCCAGTACGCCGGTGAGGTTGTGTCCGTCCAGCCACGCTCGCTGGCCCCCGGACTGCGGCCGGAACACAAAAAAATCCTTGAATACGCGCCGATGAATGATCACGCCGGTCACCAGCGCTAGCAGCATCAGCATGCCGGCCAGGCCCACCAGATAGACGCCGGGCGTGCCGGACTGCAGGTTGTAATGCAGGATGAAAAAGAAATTGCCGCCGGCGGTTGGCGGGATCAGCGTTCCGTCGCGCGGATTCAGGGCGACATACATAGTCGGTTCGCCCGGCTCGAAAACAAAGCCGCGAATCGACGGATCGCGCGTGCTAGGCGGATTGAGATAAAGCGTCTCGGCGTGCGGCGCCATCTCGCGCAAAGTGGCCGCAGCCGCATCCATCGCGATCGGTCCCGGTGCGAGCTGGTGCAGCACTGGACGCATCCAGTAGTCCAGTTCCTTGTCGAAGCAGGCCAGCGTGCCGCCAAGGAAAATCGCAAACAGCACCCAGCTCACGATCAGGCCTGCCCAGGTATGCAGCCACGCCATCGATTGCACGAAGCGGCCTCTCATCGACGCGCGCTCACGGACGCATGCCGCAGTCGCGCCACGTCATGGCGAGTCCGAGCATCACGGCACCCGCCGCCAGCACGGTCCACCAGCCGCGCCACGCACTGCGCGCGGCGAACACCCAGATCGCCACTGCCGTCCACACCACGAAACTGAGCAGGCTGGCGGTCACCGCGCGGTTGATCCGGTTCATCGGCAGCACGATGGTGAGCAGGGCGGCGCTGGCGTAGGCGACCAGATAACCACCGAACAACGCAGCGGTCGTTCTCGAAAAGACCGCCCATCGATAACGCGCGGTTGTCGGCTGGCGTCGTTTCAGGTGGCCGCTGGGTGCTTCGGACATGCGTGCGTAGATTCGATAAGTGAGAGGCGTCGTTCGGGCTTGCCGCGGCGTCGTCACAACCGCGCCCGCGCCGGAGGCGCAAGCGGCCGGTCTGATGCGGATGTGGCAGGAGTGACGTGGCGTCGCCGCGGTCGTGGTTGGGTTTTCCCGAAGCCAAACGTTTGAACGCAGGCGCATCGTGGCGCGGCTGGTCGGACGTTGCGTGGGAAGCCTGTCGACTATTAAATAGTTATTACGAATGATTCGCAATAACTATTTTGCATTGCATCCGTGGTGACTTGGCTTGCCCGAGACCTTTCGTCAGACTCGCGCTCATGAATGCTGTCGTCCGCCGAGACGAGCGCTCCGGTGCTCACTCTCGCTCAAAACGCTTGTTTGCGGCCGCCTTGGTCGGCTGCCTGCTGTGGACGGGCGGCTGTTTTTTGCGGCAAGAGTTCTCGCTGGCTCATGCCGGCTCGCTCTATCACTGCACGGGCGTCAACGGAGAAGCGGTTTTCAGCAGCACTACGGCGGGGTATCGCGGCTGCAAGAAGATCGCCACCTTCGCTTCGGCGCCAGCAGCGGCGCGCCCAAAGATAAAAAATCTTCCCGTCTCGCTAAATCTCGTCAGCGGATCCGTGACGACGACGGCGCGGAGTATCGCTGCCGACGGTATCGATCCTGTGTCGTTTGATCGGGTGGTTGCCGGCATCGAAGCTGGGGGGCATACCGCCGGCGACATGACGGCACAGCGCGCCTCGCTCGTCGGTGTGCAGGGGTCGGTGGAAACCACGGCGAAGCTATTGCTGCCACCGGTGCCCAGCGCCGCTGTTGACGCCGTCGCTGCCATCCAGCCGGGTTATCACGAATCAAAAGAGGCCACGACGCCGCTACTTGAGATCGATAAGAACGGCAACCGCGTGCGACGCGGTTCGACCTATCGCGTCGTTCGCTCCGACGGCGTGGTGGAGTACACCAACGTGCCGCCGGTGCACCTGAAAGGCAATACGGTCACGATGCTTTTCAGCTACACCGAAATCGAAACCTGCATGGCCTGCAATCTGCATTCGCCGATTCACTGGGGAAGTACGGCGCTCAACCTCACCGCGTATGCCGATGTGATTCGTGCGGCGAGCATCGAATACGGTGTGGACGAAGCGTTTCTGCGCGCGATCATCCACGCCGAAAGCGCGTTCAACCCGCGCGCGCTGTCGATCAAGGGCGCGCAAGGGCTGATGCAGCTGATGCCGGCCACCGCCAGCGACATGGGCGTGCTGGACGCGTTCGATACGAGCCAGAACATTCGCGGCGGCGCGCGCTATCTCGGCCTGCTGCTGCACGACTTCAACGGCAACGAGCAACTGGCCGCGGCGGCTTACAACGCAGGTCCCGGCGCCGTGGTGCGCTACAGCGGTGTGCCGCCGTATGCCGAAACGCAGGTCTATGTCGAACGTGTGGGCACGTTGCGCAAACGCTACGGTGCGGCGATCCATCCGCCGCTCACCTCGTCGAACGGGTCTGGTTGAGCGATGCTCGACTGGAGTGCTCTGTGCGCTTCGGCAGGAAAGCTCAGTTGGTCACCACCGGCGCGGCGTTCGTCATCGCTGGGCGCTGAGTCAGGGTCACATCGAGATGGAACGGGCTGCCGTTGCGCAGGCCCGCCACCTCGACCGTGCTGCCGGGCTTGATGGCGGCCTCGCGCCGGCGCAGGTCGGCCGGATCGAGAATGTCATCGCTGCCGATTTTCAGCAGGATGTCGCGGGGTTGGATGCCCGCCTGGGCAGCCGGACCGCCGGGTGTGACGTCGGTGACCTGTACACCGCGTGCCGCCGACGGCAGACCGCTGTCGGCAGCGACCGGCACGAAGGCGTAGTTGGCGCCCATCCAGCCGCGTACCACGTGGCCGCTGGCGATGATCTGATCCAACACCTTCTGCGCGGTAGCGACCGGGATGGCGAAGCCGATGCCCTCGGCACCGGCGGCCTTGCCGATGAGCAAGGTGTTGATGCCGATCAGCTCGCCCTTGGTATTGATCAGCGCGCCGCCGGAGTTGCCCAGGTTGATCGCCGCGTCGGTCTGGATGAAGTCCTCGGCGCTGGAGCTGTTGAGCTGGCGGCCGACTGCGCTGACGATGCCCATGGTCACCGTCTGATTGAGGCCCAGCGGATTGCCGATCGC